>JBEBHT010000202.1:0-7599 GCA_040081135.1 Lacibacter sp.
ATCATGGATACAACTGCCCGTGTAAAGTTTGAAGGGGTGTTTATGGATGAACGCTGGGGTAAGGTTTCGGGTCAGGCAAAGATTTATCTTAAGAGCGGAAAATATATTCTTGCATTGGAGAATTTCCTTACCAGTAATGGGCCTGATTTAAAAGTGTATCTCTCCAAAGACAGAGGCCCGGCAGAATTCATTAAACTGGATAATTTAAAATCGACCAATGGAAACCAGCTCTATGAAATTCCCGGTGTACCTGATTTTATTCAATATAAATATGCACTGATCCATTGCGAACGGTATAATCATTTGTTCGGCAGTGCTTTGCTGAAGTAACAACTTATTCAGGGTTTCATGAAAGGCAGGAAAGAACCAACTTTCTCCTTACATTTGCACCCGTTATGACAACTGAAAAATTAAATGATATAAGAGACCGTGTGCTTGTCTTGAGGAGGTTTCTTTGACGTCGAGAACCGACGATATAAAATCAATGAAGACAAGCAACTCACACTAAGTCCCGGATTCTGGGACGATAATAAGCGTGCAACAGAGATTCTGAAAGAAACAAAGAACAACGAGTATTGGGTAAAACTCTATGAGGATACCGATTCTGCTGTTGAAGACTTTGCTGTGCTTTTTGAATTCTGGAAAGCTGGTGATGCTACGGAGGAAGAAACCAAAGAAGCATTTGAAAAAGCTCTCGCCGCAATCGACGATACTGAATTTAAGAGCACACTCAATCAACCTGAAGATGAATTGCCTGCTGTACTGCAGATCAACTCTGGTGCCGGTGGAACTGAAAGCCAGGACTGGGCCGAAATGCTGGCACGTATGTACCGTATGTATGGCGAAAAGCAGGGTTGGAAAGTAACCGAAATAGATTGGCAGGATGGTGATGGTGCCGGTATTAAAACCTGTACCTATCAATTTGATGGACCTTTCGCTTATGGATTCTTAAAAGCGGAAAGTGGCGTTCACCGTTTGGTTCGTATTTCACCATTCGACAGTAATGCAAGACGTCATACTTCATTTGTAAGTGTGTATGCATATCCGTTAGTGGATGATACAATCAACATTGAAATCAATCCGGCAGATGTGAAAATGGAAACATCAAGAAGTGGTGGTGCCGGTGGACAGAACGTAAACAAAGTAGAAACGAAAGTACAGTTAACACATATTCCCACAGGTATTGTTGTGGTTTGTCAGCAGGACAGAAGTCAGTTGGGCAACAGGGAACTCGCCATGCAGATGTTGAAAAGCCGTTTGTACGAAATGGAACTGCAAAAAAGAAATGAGCTGAAAGATGCTACCAATGCAAAAAAGAAAAAAATAGAATGGGGCAGCCAGATACGCAGTTATGTGTTTCATCCATACAAAATGATCAAGGATCACCGTACAGATTATGAAGTGGGCAATATCGGTCCCGTGATGGATGGTGAACTGGATGGATTTATCAAAGCCTATTTAATGAGTGAGAAAGAAGCCCAAAGCTAATTTGGCAATTTGGAGATGAGCTGATTTGGAAATTTGGTAATTTGTTGATATAAAGATGAATGATTAGAAAGTGAATGATAAAATGATTGATTATTCATCAGCACATTTCCAAATTGACACACCAGCAAATTAATAATCTATGCAGGGGAATAAAGAAAAAAACCTGATTGTAGAACTCACATTTGATTTTGCTTTAAAAGTTATTCAATACGTTGAGTTGCTCGAGGCTGCTAAGAAATATGTAATTGCAAGACAATTATTAAAATCAGGAACCAGTATTGGCGCAAATGTGAGGGAAGCTCAAAATGCAGAAAGTAAGGTTGATTTTATTCACAAAATGAAGATTGCTGCTAAAGAGGCTGACGAAACGGAATACTGGTTGTTACTTTGCAGTAAGGTTGAGCAATATCCGGATTGTACAGAATTGCTGAACAGTATTTCATCTATCATAAAAATCTTATCGAAGATCATCTCATCATCAAAGGCAAAAGCAAATTGACGAATCTTCAAATTATCAAATCTCCAAATTATTCATTATGAACTTAGGTTACTTCAACTACCCGATGCCGGTAAATGAACCAGTCTTAAATTATGCACCCGGTTCAGCAGAGAAAAAAAGATTAAAAGAAGTTTTAGCCGAATTAAAAAGTACTCAGGTTGATGTGCCCATGTACATCGGTAATAAAGAAGTACGTACAAATAATAAAGTAGCCATGCATCCGCCGCATGAACATAAACATGTGCTGGGTTATTTTCATGCAGGCGAAGAAAAGCATGTGCAGCTTGCTATCGATGCTGCATTAGCTGCAAAAGAAAGCTGGGCCAATATGAGTTGGGAAAGCAGGGCGAATATTTTCTTACGTGCTGCTGATCTTATGGCAACTAAGTATCGTCCATACATGAATGGAACAACAATGCTTGGTCAGAGCAAGAATGTGTACCAGGCAGAAATTGATTCAGCATGTGAGATTATTGACTTCCTCCGCTTCAACGTTCATTTCTTAAGTGATATCTATCGTCAACAACCCATCAGCGGTGCAGGAATGCATAACCGTATGGAGTATCGTCCACTGGAAGGATTTGTATTGGCAGTAACACCTTTCAACTTTACTGCTATTGCAGGTAACCTGCCAACAAGTGCTGCTATGTGCGGTAATGTGGTTGTATGGAAACCCTCTAATACAGAAGTGTACAGTGCGCAGATGATCATGCGTATTTTAAAAGAAGCAGGATTACCTGATGGTGTAATTAATTTAGTGTATGTAAGTGGACCAACTGTTGGAAAGGTTTGTTTCAATCATAAAGAATTCGCTGGTGTACATTTTACCGGTTCAACCGGAGTGTTCAACAATATGTGGGAAACCATTGGTAAGAATATGGGCATGTACCGTTCTTATCCTCGTATAGTTGGTGAAACAGGCGGTAAGGATTTTGTGATTGCACATAAGAGTGCAGATCCTGATGTGGTGGCAACAGCATTATTGCGTGGTGCCTTTGAATACCAGGGACAGAAATGTTCAGCTGCATCAAGAGCTTATATTCCATCGAACATTGCAGAAGAAGTAAAGAAAAAACTCATTGCAGGAGTAAAGAGTTTTAAAATGGGAACAGTAGAAAACTTTTCCAACTTCATCAATGCAGTAATCGATGAAAAAAGTTTTGAAAGTATTAAACGATATATCGATAACGCAAAGAAAGATGAGAAAGCTGAAATTTGGGTAGGTGGTAAATGTGATAAGAAAGAAGGATATTTTATTCAGCCAACTGTCATTGAAGCAAAGAGCCCGAAGTATGTAACCATGTGCGAAGAAATTTTCGGACCTGTGCTGACAGTTTATATTTATCCTGCCAACAGTTTTGAAAAAACACTGGAGTTGGTTGACAGTACTTCTCCTTATGCATTAACAGGTGCAGTTATTTCACAGGACAGGAATTCAATTGAACTGGCTACAGCCAAACTCCGCAACTGTGCAGGTAATTTTTATATCAACGATAAACCAACAGGTGCAGTAGTTGGTCAACAGCCATTTGGCGGTGCAAGAGGAAGCGGTACCAATGATAAAGCAGGAAGTATTCTCAATCTTTACCGCTGGTTAAGTGCAAGAACAATCAAAGAAACATTCAATCCGCCAGCAGATTACCGTTATCCATTTCTTGCTGAGGAATAGAGCCCCCTCTAACTCCCCCGGAGGGGGAGGATAGCAAGACACAGAAGCCGGTTTTTTTGAAGAGAATTATTTTTTTCAAGCATTAATATTTTAAAGACTGTAATTTATTTTGCAGTCTTTTTTTTTACTCAACTATTTGCAGTTGCAGAAGTGGTAGAAAAAGAAGTTTGGATGATATCTATTGAACCGCTCCCTCTCTTTTGGAGAGGTAACTGAGTAAAAACGAAAGTTACGAACGAAGTTCAGGAGGGTGAGGCCAAACCTTTTGAACTATTTTAATACGAAGTGTTTATTTTTATACAAATTTCAGGCTTTGAAGACCATCTTATCAAACGAACAGTTACAATTAACTATACAACGGCTCAGTCATCAGCTGATCGAAAATCATTTTCCATTTACTGATACTGTTTTTATAGGCCTGCAGCCAAGAGGTATTTTTCTGGCCGACAGAATTGTTGCAGCCATTCAGGCAATCTATCCTGAAAAGAAACTGGAATATGGTGTGCTGGATATTACCTTCTACAGAGATGATGTTCACAAGGAATTGCATGTGGCTAATCAAACAACTATCAAATTCAATATTGAAAATAAGAATGTGATATTGATTGATGATGTGTTGTACACGGGTCGTACAATTCGGGCAGGTATGGATGCCCTGCTCGACTTTGGCCGTGCTGCAAAAGTAGAGCTATGTGTGCTGATCGACAGACGCTTTAACCGTCAGCTTCCCATTCAACCCGATTACACAGGAAAAACAATCGATTCCATACTTTCCCAAAAAGTCATTGTTGATTGGGATGCCAATCAGATTGTCTTGTTTTAATTTATTTGTTTGTCAGCCAAAGTTCTCCAAAAAAACATAGAGGGCAGTCAATTGTGTTTTGTTTTTAAGTAAAGGAACTGTGGATAATGAGAAGTTTTAATTAGAAAAAGGATGTTTTTTGGAAAATCCTGACTTAAAATTTACATAATGGTGAGTGTAATCAAGAAAAAAACGAACGAATGGTTGTTAAAGCAGTATAAAAAAAATTTCATATAAATTGAAGAAAAATCAAAAATTATATTAGTTTTATGTCTTAACGATAACTAAATCAAAACTTGCTATTATGCTAAAACTACTGCTTAGTCTACCGAGGGCTTTGAAATTAATGTTTCCAATTGCCCTTTTTTTATGCGTATCAATGCAATCGGTTGCACAAAAAAATGTTTCAGGATCTGTAAAAGATAATAACGGAACAGCTCTGTCAGGAGCCACCGTTATTGTTAAAGGAACCACTGTAGGATCTACAACAGATGCTGCAGGAAATTTTTCTATTACAATACCAACCGGTAAAAAAGTAATTGTTGTTTCAAGCGTTGGCTTTGAAACAGTAGAAATGGATGTTTCAGGAAAAACATCCGTTGAAATTAGGTTAACAGCTTCTTCTTCTGCGTTAAATGAAGTTGTTGTAGTTGGTTATGGCACCCAACGGAGAAGTAATATAACAAGTGCCATCTCTTCCGTTAATGGTAAAACATTAGCCGAATTGCCGTTGATAAATCTCAGTCAGGCGCTGCAGGGAAGAGTTACCGGTTTACAGGTAACAAATAACGGGAGCCCCGGTACTCAACCTATTGTTCGTATCAGAGGAATTGCTTCAATCAGTTTTGCTTCTGATCCTTTGTATGTAGTTGATGGATTTCCTACAGGAGATTTATCATTAATTGATCCAAGGGATATAGAATCTGTGGATGTTTTAAAAGATGCAAGTGCTGCAGCTATTTACGGTTCCAGAGCTACCAGCGGTGTAATAATGATCACTACTAAAAAAGGAAGAAGGGATGGTAAACTGAAAGTAAGTTTAGATTCTTATTTCGGCACCCAGGAAGTAACAGCAAGGCTCGATTTGATGAATACATCTCAGTTTATGCAATATGCGCTTGCTTACAGAGGCAGTCAGGTACAGAGGCTTACAGCTCCTGATATCAATCAGCCTGTATATACTGGCGCTTCTCAAACATATGGCCAAACAAATACTGATTGGCAAGATGCATATTTTAAAAGCGGAACAATGACTCAGCATAATATCGGACTGAGCGGAGGAAATGAAATTTCCCGTTTTTATGCTTCTGCTGGTGTTATTGATCAGCAGGGTACAGCTCCTGGTGTGGCTTTTCGTCGTTATAATTTCCGCATTAATTCAGATCATATTATCAATAAAGTATTCACTTTCGGCGAGAATATTTATTTCAGTTATGGCGATCAGGCTTATGATAATAATGAAAACGGTGCTAGATCGAATTTGGTAAATGTAATCAGAATGATGCCTCATATTCCTGTGTACGATCCAACCTCTAATGGTGGCTTCAGGGGAGTAAACAGCGTATTAGATGGTGGGGATCCAACAAATCCTGTAGAAGATGCTTTATTGAAAAACCGTGGGAACAGAACGACAGCAAAAATTTTAGGTACTACCTATCTGGAAGTAAATTTCACTAAATGGTTGAAATTCCGTTCAACATTTGGTGTAGATTATGCGAATGGATTAAATTATCGTTTTGCACCGATTTTTAACGATAACGGAACGATTGCAGGCTCGAGTGCAACTCAGGCCACCATTACCAATAATCGCAATGTTTCAACTGTAAAATTATTTACTGAACAACTTTCGTTCGATAAAACTTTTGGCGATCATCATATTAATGCTATTGCAGTGTATGAACAGCAGGGCCAAAAAATAAGAACAGAGAATGGAAGTGGTAATCAGCCATCAAATGACCTCAGAACACTAAACAACGCAACGAATGTTGCATTTTCAACCACGTACGGTGAAAATACAATCATCTCTTATCTGGGCCGTGTTAATTACGATTTCAGAGGTAAATATCTTTTTAGCGGAGCTATCCGTCGTGATGGTCTTTCAATTTGGGCTCCCGGTAAAAAATGGGCTAATTTCCCTTCTGCTTCTGTAGGCTGGAGAATTGATCAGGAAAGCTTTATGCAGCATCAAAACAAGATTTCTGAGTTAAAATTAAGAGCCGGTTACGGTATTACTGGTCTTAATGGTGTAGTGATGGGTAATTCACCCTGGTTAGCAAGTGTAAGCGCAAACAGTGCTTATTATCCTTTTGATAATTCAATTACTGGTGGACCTGCTTCTTCAATTCAAAGCTTAGGAAACAAGGATTTGGAATGGGAAACAACAAAACAATTAAATATTGGGTTAGACTTAGGCTTTCTGAAAAATAAATTTACTTTAACTGCTGAATATTTTCAGCGCCAAACTGATAACTTAATTCTGCAGGTGCCTTTGGCTCCTTCTATGGGTTATATAAACAACACTGTACCGCAAAATGTTGCGTCTATGAAGAATACGGGTTTTGAAATACAGTTAGGATATAACGACAGAGAAGGCGATTTTAAATGGAATGCCAGTACTAACCTCACGTTTATAAGAAACAAAGTACTGAAACTGGCTTCGGGCGTAACAAATATTGAAGCAGGGTCAGATAATGATTTTGGGGCTTATGCTATTACAAATACAGCAGTTGGTCAGCCGGTTCAATCTTTTTATGGTTGGGTGGTTGAAGGTATTTTTCAGGATGCAGCACAGGTTAGTGCTCATGCTGTACAAAGGGCAGGAACAGCTCCTGGTGATTTGATGTTTAAGGATACCAATAAAGATGGTAAAATAGATGAGAAAGACAGGCAGTTTTTGGGAAGTTTTATTCCTAAAGTAAGTTACGCAGTGAACTTAGGTGCCTCGTATAAGAATTTTGATCTTTCTGTTTTCTTCCAGGGTGTACAGGGGAATAAAGTATATAACGCAACCCGTGTTATCACAGAAGGTATGGTTCGTTTCTTTAATGCAGGTACACAGGTATTAAATGCATGGACACCTACAAATAAAAACACAAGCATTCCACGTGCAGCTACCTCAGATCCGAATCAAAATTCACGCCC
>JBEBHT010000203.1:0-7575 GCA_040081135.1 Lacibacter sp.
TGCTTTGTTAGCTTCTGCCATACGGTGTGTATCTTCTTTCTTTTTGAAAGCACCACCTTCACCTTTACTTGCACTTACAATTTCATTGGCTAATTTATCGGCCATACTACGTCCGTTTCTTTCACGGCTGTAGCGGATGAGCCATTTAATGCTTAATGAAATTTTTCTGTCTGTACGTACTTCAGCAGGAATCTGGAAAGTAGCACCACCAATACGACGGCTTCTTACTTCAACTGCAGGAGTTACATTAGCAATTGCCTTTTTCCAAACTTCGTAACCATCTTCACCGGTAGTTTTTGCTACCTTATCAACAGCATCATAAAAAATATTGAAAGCAATACTTTTTTTGCCCTGCCACATTAAGTTGTTTACAAAGCGGCTCACCAAAACGTCGTTAAACTTTGGATCTGGTGCAAGCGCAATTTTTTTAGGTTTCGTCTTCCTCATTGTATATAATAATTACTTTATGAGATTATTTTTTAGCTTTTTCTTTCTTGGTACCATATTTCGAACGGCTCTTCTTACGGTCTTTTACACCGGCAGTATCCAGTGAACCACGAACGATATGATAACGTACACCTGGCAAATCTTTCACACGACCACCACGTACCAGCACAATGGAGTGCTCCTGCAGGTTGTGACCTTCACCGGGGATGTAAGCAATCACCTCCACTTTGTTGGTTAAACGCACTTTCGCTACTTTACGCAGTGCTGAGTTTGGCTTTTTAGGCGTAGTCGTGTAAACACGGGTACACACTCCTCTGCGGAAAGGACAGCTGTCCAATGCACGGGATTTACTTTTCGCCCTGATAATTTCTCGTCCTTTTCTTACTAATTGTTGAATTGTAGGCATTCGTGACCTTTTATTTTTCGGACGGCAAAGGTAAGCGGTAATATAATACAAACAAAAACTTTGGGTTATTTTCTGCTTCTATTAATCCACAGGCAACAATATTTTTGTGGAGAGAATCTAAGAAATGGATAAATATTCATTAAATTCAAAGTATTTTCGGGCAATAACCCATCTGAAAACAAGTTTATAACTTTCATGAAACTTACCTCCAACCTTAAATATTATTGTCTTTCTTTAAGGCTGAGTATCTTTTCGTTATCACTCTTGCTATTTGGTTTTCAATCATTTTCGCAGGCACCAGTAGCAAATTTCACTGCTACTCCACTTTCCGGATGCTCCCCGTTAGTTGTAACATTTACCGACCAATCAACCGGGGGAGCCACTTCATGGCTCTGGGATCTGGGTAACGGTGTAATTTCTACTGACCAGAATCCCTCAACCATTTATGCAAATCCCGGAACTTATACAGTTATCCTCACTGCTACAAATGCAAATGGGTCAAATACAATTACCAGAACAAATTTTATTACTGTAAACCCTACACCTGTTCCTGATTTTAATGTAAGTGTCATATCTGGCTGTTTCCCCTTACGTGTTCAGTTCAGCGATTTGTCTGATCCGGTTTTTGGAACAATTGTAAGCTGGGACTGGAACTTTGGAAACGGGGGCACATCAACTTTACAAAATCCCCTGTATGTGTATACCACTGCCGGTAGCTTTTTTGTAAGCCTGACAGTAACTAACAGCTCCGGCTGTACAAAAACAATTGTCAGGTCGAATTATATCACCGTATTGAATGGGGTAAAAGCCGATTTCAATTTTAATCCGGCTCAAAATTGCAAACCCCCTGAAACAATATCATTCAACAATCTTTCTACCGGGCCACCAGTCTTAAGTTATCAATGGGACTTTGGCGATGGCAATATTTCAACGGGAGTTAATCCAAACAATAACTATCTCAGCGCAGGGCCGTTTACCGTAAGATTAATTACAACCAGTACCCTGGGATGTGTTGATACACTTGTAAAAACAAATTACGTAGAGCTTAATAATTTTCAACCTACGATTGGTGCTCCCGACAGTGCCTGCGTAAATACTCCGATAAACTTCCAAAATTTATCTGTTCCATTACCTCCTAATTCATTCTGGAATTTTGGCGATGCAACAACATCATCACAAACCAACCCCATAAAAACATATTCTGCTGTTGGAACTTATACAATCAAATTAGTAAATTTTCATACTGCCTGCAGCGATTCTGTAACAAAAACAATTCTGATACTACCAAAACCAACCGCCAATTTTGTAACGACAGATCTCATTGCATGTAAAGCACCCCATACGGTGAATTTTCAAAACCTTTCTGCAGGAGGAATAAGTTATGAATGGAATTTTGGTGATGGAAATACATCCGCACTATTAAACCCGGTTCATACATACACAACTACCGGCAATTTTACAGTTCGCCTGGTTGTTACAAATGGTTCAGGATGCACAGATACGTTAACAAGAGCAGCATATATTCAGGTACAGCGTCCTGTATTTAATCCATTGATCAACCCAAATGAAGGCTGCAGATTGTTAAATGTAAATTTCCAGGCAAACTCAACCTCACTTGATGGAATTACCTCCTGGTTTTGGGATTTTGGTGATGGCAACACTTCTACTTTACAAAATCCCAATCATGTATATGATTCGGGCAGCTATTCTATTAAGCTCAGAGTTGTGACCGGGCTTGGCTGTATAGATTCAACCCGGTATGATAGTGTGCGTGTTGGTGTAAAACCGGTAGCAGCTTTCAGTGCAGTTCCCTTAAATGTCTGCGCATTTTCACAGGTTCAGTTTACTGATCTGTCAACAGGAAACCCCAATCAATGGTTTTGGGATTTTGGTGATGGTAACAGTTCAATCCTTCAAAACCCAACCCATACTTATCAGGATACAGGTCTGTTTTCCATCCGCCTTTTTATTTATAACAACCGATGCCCCGATACTTCAATTGTTGTAGATTATATCAGGGTGCTTCCTCCCATTGCACTGTTTCAAAATAGAATCAACTGCGGAGTAAATAAAAGGGAAGTCATTTTTATTGATCGCTCTGTAGCTCCATTAACGTGGAACTGGGATTTTGGTGATGGCAATACATCAACTGCACAAAATCCGTCACATACCTATGCAGCACTCGGAACGTATTTCGTTACCCTAACAGTTACAAATGGAAGTTGCTCACACAGTGAGCAACATTCCTTTACCTTGGTTGATGAAGCACCTGATTTTACTGCCGTAAAACAAACTGTATGCAGAAATGAAGTCATCCAGTTTAACAGCATCAATTTCAATGCAGCAAATATCAATTCCTATAGCTGGGATTTTGGCGATGGTACCACATCTACTTTATTAAACCCAACACATAGCTATACAAATTCAGGCAATTATACCATCCGGTTAATCATTACAGATGTCAATAACTGCAGTGATACATTGCAACGAGATAATTATATACGTGTAAACGGACCCGTTGCAAGTTTCACAATTAATCAAACACAATTATGTTTAAGCAGCAATGTGAGTTTAACCAATACCTCAACAACAGATGGAGCGAACGCCATCAACCGTGTGGTATGGGATTTGGGCAATGGCGACATTCAAAACACATTAGTAAATCCTTTCGTTTACTTATACCCGGCAGCAGGTAACTATACAATTAAGCTCACTGTTACAGATGTTTCAGGATGCGTTGATTCTGCTTCGCAAAACAATCTCATAACAGTTCTGCAACCAAAAGCAAAATTTATAGTTGATACACTCTCCTGCCCGGGCACTGTTTTACAGTTTACCAATCAATCAACAGGTGGCTCAGGTGCTGAAACTTATACATGGGATTTTGGTGATGGCAATACATCTACGCTTGGAAACCCCACACATGCTTATGCATCCGTTGGAGTTTATGCAGTTAAATTAATTATGAGCGAACCGATTGGCTGTTTAGATTCCATGACAGTTAACATCCGCATTGATACTCCAAGAGCAGCATTTACTATAAATGATACTTTAACAATTTGCCAGCCATTTGAAGCGAAGTTTACCAATAACAGCAGTTACTTCATCAGTTCAACCTGGGATTTTGGCGATTCATTTACATCAACAGATGTAAACCCTACTCACTTTTATGTTGTTCCGGGATACTATACCATACGATTAATTGTACAGTCGAATGGTGGTTGTACTGACACCGCTTATCAAACAATCAGGATAGGAAGAGACACAGGTACCATCAATTATTTACCGTTAGATGGTTGTGCGCCGCTCACTGTTAACTTCCAAGTAAGAACAGATTTTCCGTTGACTTATACATGGGATTTTGGAGATGGTCTTACAGTTGTTACCAGTGATTCAAACCAGGTGCATACTTATGAACCGGGGATTTTTATTCCTAAAATAATTATCAAAGACAGGCTCGGTTGTTCGGGCATCATTGAAGGAATTGATTCAATTAAAGCATATGGATCAATACCCAACTTTGGTGTTGATACGGCATTGTTCTGCGACAGAGGAACTGTTCAATTCATTGACTCATCCTTCTCATCAGATATTATCACCAGCTATGTATGGGATTTTGGTGATGGAACTACGTCGAACTCTTTTACAGCACCTGCACATACTTATACTGCGCCCGGTTTGTATAATGTGAAACTAACCATTACAACATTTCATGGATGTATCGACAGTGTTACTAAAACAGCACTGATAAAAGTAGTGCCGTCGCCACAAATCAATATTAGTGGAGATACAAGTTTCTGTATGCCTGCAAGTGTATTGCTGCAGGGGCAATTATTAAATCCAGATACGTCGGTTGTAAGCTGGCGGTGGGATATTGACGGGCAGATTTTTAATGTGCAAAATCCGCCACCAATTATCAGGTCAGTGGCTGTTACGATTTTCTCACAACTTATTGCAACCAATGGAACCGGATGTACAGACACAGCATATAAAACAATTGTGGTGCATCCATTACCAACAGTGAATGCAGGTAATGATACAACCATCTGTTTGGGAACTTTTGCAACATTAAACCCAACTGGTGCTGCAACTTATGTATGGAGTCCGCCAACCTATCTCAATTGCACCAATTGTACCAACCCGCAGGCAAGTGCGCAAAACGATATTCAATATACAGTAACCGGAACATCACAATACGGTTGTGTAAATACAGACAGTGTATTTGTAAAAGTGAAAAAGCCATTTACGATTCTTGTTGGTCCGAGCGATACAATCTGTATTGGTCAAAGTACCGTATTACATGTAAGTGGTGCAGAAAATTACAGATGGTCGCCTGCAGGTTCATTGAATGATTCAACCAGTGCCAATCCGGTTGCCACACCAACAGTTACTACAACCTATACAGTTAGAGCTTATGACAGTTTAAACTGTTTTCAAACAACAGCAACAGTTACTGTTGTTGTATATCCTTACCCTGTTGTAAATGCAGGAAGAGATACAACTATTCGTGGAGGAAATCCTGTAAGGTTACTGCCACAATTATCTGCTGATGTAACCAGCGTACTCTGGTCGCCGATAACAAATTTATCTTGTACTACCTGTATTAATCCAATAGCAACGCCAGTTAAAACAACTACCTACCGTATCATTGCCAGCAACCCCGGAGTTTGCAGCAGTTTTGATGATGTGAAAATAACGGTGCTCTGCGACCGCAACAGCATCTTCATTCCAAATGCATTTACTCCTAATGGCGATAATGTGAATGATCGTTTTTATGTAATGGGGTACGGTATTCAAAATGTAAAATCAATGCGTGTATATAACCGCTGGGGCAATTTGATTTTTGAAAAAACTTATGTTGATGCCAACGATCCATTAAAGGGATGGGACGGAACAATGAATGGTCAACCGGCACCTCCGGGGCTGTTTACATACACAGCAGAAATCATTTGTGGTGATGGAGGAATATTTCCTGTATCAGGAACGGTGATACTAATCAGGTAAAATAAAAAAGCGGTTCAATAGAACCGCTTTTTTATTTTCTGATCACTCAATTATATTTTATACAACCACTCATGCGTATCAGCTTCTTTTCCTTCCCTGATAGCAGTGAGTCTGCGTTTTACTTCTGGTGAAATTGTCCACTTGTCTGTATCAAATATCATGGACAAATCTTTATAACGTAATTCTTTGATCATTGATATCGTTGCTGCAGTACCTGTACCAAACACTTCTTTTAATTCGCCGCTTTTATACGCTTCAACCACTTCGTCAATACTGATATGCCTTTCTTCAACTTTCAATCCCATTTCCTGTAATATTACCATTACACTGTTGCGTGTTACACCGGCAAGAATTGTTCCTTCACCCAGATCAGGAGTAATGGCTGTGTTGCCAATAATTACAAATCCATTCATCATACCAAACTCCTGGAGGTATTTATGTTCAATAGCATCTGTCCACAATACCTGGTCGTATCCTTTTTTCTTTGCTTCATTTGTTGGGTACATAGATGAACCGTAGTTGCCTGCTGCTTTTGCATAACCAACACCGCCAGGTACTGCACGAACATAATGTTCTTCAACATAAATCTTCATCGGTACAGCATAGTACGGACCTGTTGGACAAAGGATGATCATAAACTTATACTTATCGCTTGGCTTTACACCAATTACATCATCGTTTGCAAACATGAATGGACGGATGTATAAAGAATGATCATGCTTAACAGGAATCCATTCTTTATCAAGTGTAATCAGCTGACGCATCCCTTCAATAAAAATTTCTTCAGGAATCTGTGGCATCTGCATGCGTTCTGCTGAAATATTAAAACGTTTGAAATTATCATGCGGGCGAAAGATAAATGCATTACCATTTTCATGACGGAATGCTTTGATCCCTTCAAAAATGCTCTGGCCATAATGAATTGCAGCATTAGCAGGAGAAATGGTGATCGGTGCATAGGGTTTAATCTTAACATTTTTCCATTCACCATCTTCATAATCTGCAACCAGCATGTGATCCGTAAAGTTTTTCCCAAAAGGAACATTACCCAGATCAAGGCTGCCCAGTTTACTTGTTTCAGATTTTGTAACTAAAATATCCATAGCGGCGATCATAACTCGTTATTTTTGACAAAGAAACGAAAAAACAATCTAAGCTCAGCTCCATTGATCAATCGTATGGGATTCGAAACTATTCAACTTACCGGTCAGCAAATTGAAGAATTGTATTCTTCTCACCTCGTTATTACCCAAAAAACAGGGAACCTAAAGCCCGAAACAACTTCCAAACCAGCAGGAACAGGAATTACAGGTAAGAATAAAAAGCAATTTGTGTGGGTGGTAAACGAAGCCAGCTATCCTTTTTTAAGCGATGAAGATTTCCAATTCCTGAGCGAAGTGGTAAACGCCTGCAAAATGAATATGGATGATATTGCCCTGATGAATATTGCCCAAAATAATCTGGACTTTGAACAAACCATTGCTGAGCTTAAGCCAAAAATTCTGATCGTTTCATTTTTGGATCGAAATTGGATTCCGGCAAATAAAGAAACCTATACACTGCAACAGGAAGAAAACTTCCAATTCTATATAACAGAAGAACTGCAGGTTATCAGGAATGATAAAGTAAAAAAATCAAAACTCTGGCTGGCTTTAAAGCAAATGCTGGGCCTTTAATACAACAATGAAAGAACTAATTTTCGCAAGCGGCAATAAGCA
>JBEBHT010000204.1:0-7547 GCA_040081135.1 Lacibacter sp.
CTCAAAGTAATATCACCTAATTTACCTGACTTTTTTTCTTCATAACGTTCTAAATAGCCTTCAGCATAATTAATTTTTATGGAATTTGGCAACCTGTTTTTTAATCCTTCTAATGGTGTAATTTCTCTTTTTGTTTTTACCCCGGCACCAAAACCACCCAAAGCATTTTTTTTAGTTGCATTATTTCCAATTACAGCAATAGATTTTATGCCAGTTAAATTTAATGGCAATGCATTGTTTTCATTCTTTAACAATACCACCGCTTCAGAAGCAATTTTGTAAGCATCCTGATAATGCGCCTCTGTTGCAATGCTGCCTTTTACCCTGTCCTTAGCTCCCATTGCCTTTACCTGGAATAAAGTGCGCAAAATTCTTTTTACGTGTATATTAATTTCTGCTTCCGAAATTTCACCGGCCTTTACCGCTGCAATAAGTTTATCGGCCAGGAAAAATTCATTAAAAGGTTTTGGTGTTCCCATTTCAATATCCAATCCATTTTTCAACGATTTTGCGGTGCTATGAACTGCAGCCCAATCGGAAACTACCACGCCTTTAAAGCCCCATTCATCTCTTAATATCTTATTGAGCATATAATCATTCTCACATAAATATTCTCCTCTAAACTTATTGTAAGCCCCCATTATACTATATGCTTTGGCTTCTTTTATGGCTGCTTCAAATCCCGGCAAATAAATTTCCCGAAGGGTGCGTTCATCCATTTGAACATCATAAAAATCACGATTGGTTTCCTGATTATTGGCTGCAAAGTGTTTTATGCAAGCCATTACATCGTTTTTTTGTAACCCTATTACCAACTGCACCGCCATCTTTTTATTCAAAAATGGATCTTCAGTTAAATATTCATAAGTTCTGCCTCCAAGTGGCGTTCTTACAATATTAATTGCCGGCGAAAGCAACATGTCTTTATCTCTTGCACGCAATTCCTGCCCCACACTATTGCCAAAAGTATAAGCCATTTTCGTGTTCCAGGTGGCGGCCAAAGCACCAGAGGCTGGATAATAAGTTGCAAAATCATTAGTCCAACCTGCCGCAGACCAATTGTCACGGGAAATTTCTTCACGAACACCCAATGGACCATCAGCCATTTTTAATTCCGGAATTCCCAAACGTTTTACAGCACCTGTAGAAAACATGCTGTTGCCATGCAACATGCCGATTTTTTCTTCCAGCGTCATTTTTGAAATCAGCTTATCTATTACAACATCATATTTTGAACTTATCGACTTTACGGAAGAAGATGTTGTTTGAGCATTGACTTCTGTTGCACAAAAAAGAGAAGAAACAATCAGGGATAAAGCAATTATTTTATTTTTCATTTTGCGTCTACTGTTTAATAAGATTAATAAAAAGCACATCATTCTCCCTCAATTCCAATTCCTTTGAAAAATTATTTTTAACAGAAATGATTTCTCTTACAACAGGCGAACCATTGTTTTTGCTTTTCAGCTTTTCAACCTGCTGTTTGTTTAGCCGGGCAGGTTTACCCATGTCCAAATAGCTTGTATAAGCATCATTTTCCCGATAACCTACTTTGTAAATTTCTAATTTATATTTCCCTGCCGGAACATTTGTTAAATTGATTTTTACTTTCCCTTTTGCTTTTGACGGTAAATCTTTGATGTAATAGTTTTGATTGTTGGTTGAATCGGGAAGTGTGTAGGTGAAATCCCACAATAACAATTGCATATCGCCATGAGCATTTTTTGTAACCCATGAACGTGAATCTTTATTCACCAATTCTGTAGTACCCAACTTATTTAAGAATTGATAGGCATAAAACGCAGGCTTGTTAATGCCCTGAATAGTAAGCAATCCAAAGCCGCCATGAAAAGGTGTGTAGCGTGGACCGGGCTCTTCAAAAATATCGGTAAAAACCCAGTACGACATTGATTGTACAGAATTGCCTACCTGCTTCATTTTTTCTAAAATATAAGCTGCTTCATGGTAACTGTCGTGCAACGGGTCGGCAGGTGTGTAAGAAGAACTCCATTCGGTATAATGTAATTCCAAATTAGGTTTCTTTGACTCTGTAATTTCTTTTCTTGATTGCAGCACATCGCCGCTTACACTCATAGGGTCTTTACTAAACGCAGTGCCACCGTTTCCATACTCATCTAAAAAACCTTGATTTACTCCGTAAGAATGTGTGCTGACAAAATCAATAGGCACATTATTTTTTTCGCAGAAATCAATCATTTCAGCTTCCCAGGCAGCACCAGCAGTTCCCGGACCTCCAACTTTATAAGCAGGGTTCACACTCTTTACAGCACTGGCAGTGTATTTGTATAATTTAAAATATTCTTCCTGTGTACTGGACCAAAAGCCGGGAGATAAATTGGGTTCGTTCCACACTTCAAAATACCATGTTTTCACTTCTTCCACACCATATCTTTCTGTAAAATGCTCAACAAGGTTTTTAATGAAGGCTTCCCATTTGTTATAATCTTTTGGAGGTGTAACATTACCCTTCCACCAAAAAATAGTTTTGTTTCCGCTTGCCAAAGCATTGGGCATAAAACCAAGTTCTACAAAGGGTTTTACACCAATGGATAATAAATAATCGTACAACGCATCAACATACATGTAGCTGTAAATGGGATTACCCTTGTTATCCTCAGTATAAACAGCCATATCATCAGTAAGTAAGCCATGCATACGGATATACTTAAAGTCGCAATGTTTTTTTACATAAGCCAACTGTTGTTGCCAGTCGGCACGCAATCCTTCATTGGCACGCCCTGCACCTACACATTCTTTGAACATGCTGTTCATCTTGCCGGAGGATTTGTTAAAATCAATACTGATAGTTCTTTGCCCCGATACAGGTACAGTCAGTGAAATCGCAATTTGCAACATACAAAATAGCAGCATTCCTTTTTTCATTATTGTAGTCATTTTATGATTTAAAAATTATTCGCTCCAAACGCACACTCCTGCAGGCTTCAGCGTTTTTTCGCCCACAAGAATCTTTGCCGTTCCGGGAATATTTATTGTATAATTAGTTGAAGAATAATTCACAGCTATATAAAATCCATCACGCCAATACACAAAAACACCTTCGGGATAATCGTTGGTGGCAGCACCGGCATTGGTATAAATTTCCCGTAGTATGTCTTTCTCCAGTTTTGAATCATCGGTATCTACACCAATATAAGTAACAGAGCCTTTACCAACTTTTCGTTTTACAACTGCAGCTTTTCCTTTATAAAATTGGTTATCGTAAGTGGCCAGCACTTCTGTATTGTTATCAGTATCAAGCAGGTCGGCCCAGTTGTTCCAGTTGTAGTGAGATGATTTCATCAATACATCGCCTTTGGCATAACCCGAAAGCATATCTGTAGCTTTAACCTGTGCACCAATCAATGAAGAAATTGGAGCAGCCCATTCAGCTTCCCAAAAATGTCCATTGCGATTTTTTACAGCAGTGCGACAGGTAATTATTAAATGACCTCCGTTTGCTGCATAATCATTCCATTTTTTTACCAATGCCACATCGGCCATTTCATAAGCAGGAACGATCAAAAATTTATACTTGGAGAAATCGGCTGTTTCGGGTATTACATCTGTTGGAGCTCCCAATGATTTTGATATTTCCAGAAACTTTACAGGATAGTTCCATGCATCCCATTGAAAGGTTTGTTTTTGCCGGTCAATCGTCCAATAGTTTTCTAAATTCCAAAGTATGGCAGTTGATTTTGCAGCCAACTGCTCCGGCATTTTAGCTTCGGGTTTGTACTGTTTTCGAATGCCTTTTATTTCTTTTATAAATTGAATATACTCTTCACCACCCGGTGATGGCGTAACACCATCGGTTTTTATTACACCTGAATGATATTGCTCTGAGCTATACAAAATTTGCCGAAAACGGTAAGAGCAGGCGAGTTTACCACCTGCAGCAAAACTATGGTACAACCACATACGCACTGTTCCGGGTGTAAGTAATGGATTGTAGGAACCCCAGTTTACCGGGCCTGGTTGCATTTCCATAACACCACTAACGCCTCCCACTGATTTATAAAATTCGCTTGCAAATAAAACAGCTTTATGGTCACCCATTCTAAAACCCTGCTCACCTAAATTGCTGCTGCCGCCATTAGGATAAGCTGTATAAGTAGCCAGGTCTAATTTTTTTGTACGACTGGCATCGGCACCCGTACATATTGCTGTATAATTGGTGGTAATGTATTGCGAGGGTAAAATTTGTTTTCTTAAAACAGTTGCCTGAAAATCGAGAAACTCAGCTTGCGCATCAGCACAGTATCGTTTAAAATCGAGTATTGCATGTGGATTATTTCCCCACCAATTTACCAATGTAGTGTTGGGAATAACAACCTGTTCAAAATTATTAAACCATTGACTCCAGAATGCAGCACCCCAGACAGTGTTCAAAGCATCAATGGTTTTATATTTCTTTTTTAACCAATGCCGGAATACTTCCTGTGATGAAGGACTATAATCGGCTAAAGCTGGTGGTTCGTTATCTAATTGCCATCCGGTTATATTTTTATTTTGTCCATAACGTTTCGCCATTTCTGCTACAATGTTTTTTACAAACATTCTGTATTTTGGGTTTACTATAGACCCCAATCCCCTTGTACCATTTTCTCCCCGAATGTAATTGCCATACATGATAAAGGTTTCGGGATAATTGATACGCATCCATGTTGGCGTAGTGGCCGACGGAGTACACATCACTATTTTTAAATGATATTTTTCGCAGAGTTGTACAACTTTATCGAGCCACAAAAAATCATACTTTCCTTCTGTGGGTTCCATTTTAAACCAGGCAAACTCGGCGATATGCACAAACTCAAAACCCATCTCCGAAATTTTTTGAATATCTCTTTCCCATTGGTTTTCGCTCCAGTGTTCGGGATAATAATAAATACCTGTAGTAATTAAATCCTTTTCAGGAAAAAAGCGTTGAGCATTTTGCCCATTGGCTTGCGAAAAAATAAAGACTGCTACTATTAGCTTAATTAAGTGTTTCATAAAATTATTTTTCATTTGCTCCCTGCATGATTGCTTTTAAAATTTCTCTATCCCGGATTTTGCCTTTGCTTCTGTCAAATAACCCCATATTTACATCCCAGTAAAATGGAACAAAGCCTTTACTGACAGCAGCCTTTACAAAATATTGCTGAAAATATTCTACTGATGCATTATGCAGTTGTTGATCAGCACCATTAGGTAGTCTTCGCTTATATGCTCCAAACTCACCAATAATTACGGGTATTCCCTTGTCGGCAAACTTCTTTTTCATCAACCCTAATTTTTCATCTATGGTACTTTCCTCGCCCCATTTGGCATTGTAAGCAGTATCAGTTTTGGAATGATAATCTTTTCCCCAGTAATAAAATCTTTTACCCCAACTGGCATCTTGATTCATTAAACAAAACTGGAAGGGTGTATAGTAATGCACCTCCATCATCAGCCTGTCTTTAATTTTATCTTTCGGCAAATCATTCATCCAATTATTGGTGTGATCAATATCTGTTGCCGGCCCCTGGATGATAAGCGTTCTTGAACTGTTATTCCCGCCGGTTGCACGTACAGCATTGATAAAGGTTTGGTAATAAGAAAGTAACACAGGCATATCAACAGCATCTTTCACATCCGGTTCATTTGCTCCTGCAAATAATAAATGCTCATCATAATTTTTGAACTGAGTTGCTATCTGTGTCCAATATTTTTTTAATCGTTCATTTACCTGTTGCTGGTTTACTTTGTTTATCCTGTTTTCGAGCCAGCCTTTATCCCAGTGCATATTTAAAACAACATACAGGCTATCGTTCATACAATAATCCACCACTTGTTTTACTCGATTGATCCAATCTTTATCAATCACACTATTTATCGTATCGGAATGGCAAAACCATGCAACGGGAATACGCACTGAAGTGAAACCAGCAGCTTTTACCGAATCAATTAATCGTTGTGTTGTAAATGCTCCGCCCCAGGCAGTTTCACCACAAGTTGCCTCAAACGTATTACCTAAATTCCAGCCTACTTTCATTTTACCTGCAATTTCATTTGCAGTTGGAAGTTGAGCGAAAACATTTCCGGTAAGGAACAATCCTGCAAGCAGCATACTCAACCGAATCATTTTAAAAAAGCAATTTATTTTTGGATTATAAATTCTATTTACCATCATCTACTTCATTTTGATTTTTACTTCTTTTTGATTTCTAAAAATTACTAATTCAGTGTCTGCACTGTTCACAGCAATTTGAGCTTCCTTTAAGTCTTGTAAATTATTTACCTGTCTGGAGTTATACTTTAAGATTACATCGTTTACCTGCAAAAACTTAGAAGCAACAGAACCGGCTTTCACTTCCACAACTAATACACCTCGTATAGCGTTCATTCCAGTTGCCGATTGTTCGCCAGGCGTTGTAAGGTTTTTTACTTTTGCTCCTGCAAATTCACTCAGCTCCTGTTGCTCCACTCCATTTTGTAACAACACATTTGGCAGAACTACTTTTTTTGCCATCGCTTTTAATTTCGTTGAAACAACTCCAAAATTATCCATCGCAAAATTCTTGAACCCAACTGAAAAGGCTATTGCGCCATCTTTCAAACGAAAATCTCCCTTCTGCGGATTTACAAAAAACAAGTCGCCATAAACTGAATGCTTATCTGTTCCCCTGCTTTGTGCAGCTTTAAGCGAAGCCGAATCAGGAAACACATTGTAATCAGTTTCCTTACCCCATACAGGAATGCGTATAGGCTGATAATCTGTTGTAACAATGTTGTGGCGGAACACATCGTTGCTGTTTGTAAACCACACATGCGGGTGGAATGTGTTATTGATCATGATATTATTTTCAACAACACGGTTCACACCTTCACGCAATTTTATTCCGCCATTCAAACAAAGATTGTTGGAAATAATATAATTACTGGAACCATCATCCAAATCAATATCCCATCCATGGTCGCAACGAAAACGGTTATTGCGAATAATAATAGGTTTTACCACATCAAGCATGGTAAGATCGTAGTGGTTCTCAACTATAGTGTCAAGAACATTTTTATCCGGGTGCCAGTAGCGGTCCCGGCCCCACGAATTAAATGAACCATGGTCACCACTTTCTTTTACAGTATTAAACACATCATTGTATTCAATGATATGACCACCCCATGTTCCTTCACTCACATTGATGCCGGCACGGGGTACATCATCGATCGTATTATGGCTTACTGTAATACTCTGGCACATGCTCAACTGCACGCCTGCCGATTGTTTTTCTACATATCCTAATTCAAACATCAGGTTATTGTACAGGGTACATTCTGCCGGATAATTATTTGTCTTTGGTCCGGGTGTCTGGTCAATCTGCGCCAATGGTACGAATTGATGATACTCAAAACTGGGAGAACGTACAGCATTGGGATCGCCAACAAAACAAACTGCGCTGGCACCTATATTTGAAATAAGACAGCCCGATACAGTGCAATTGCGATTGTATTTATTAAAGAATATTGCATTGCCTCCAAGGTTGGTAAGTGTACAATTCTTAAGT
>JBEBHT010000560.1:0-1591 GCA_040081135.1 Lacibacter sp.
AAACATGAATGGTGAGATCAACCAGGCCATGATTGACTACCTGAGAATTATTCACCTCAAATAACATTATTACAGGCGGATTCGGGGATAAGCCACTCTTTTAACAGGTCAATACCTGAGCAAATGAAAATCTGGCTCAATTTTTTCAATATACCCTAGCTAAGAGCTTGTTAAAAGCAAATAAAAGTACAAACGGCCAATAAGCCCTCATCTTTTCTCGTTATTTTTACGGAATTGTATTATGTCAACCCTAATAAAATATATGTTTAGTAAAAAAAGCCTGATGCTCATTTTAGTACTGCTTTTAGGAGGCAGTATCTTTTATGCAGTTCAATCATCTTCTACCCGTAAAGAACCTGGCAGCCGTTTTGAACGTATCCTTCAATTGGTGGGAGAATTCCTTGAAGAAGGGCATTTCAACCCCAAGAAGATCGATGATACCTTTTCAAAAGAAGTGTTTGCTAAATACCTGAAAAGTTTAGACCCCGATAAAACTTATTTCCTGGAAGCGGATGTCAGTCAACTCAAAAAATTTGAGACAAAGATTGATGACGAGATACATGGTTCAAAATTAGAATCCTTCTATCTCTTCAATAAGCTCTACATACAAAGAGTACAGGAAGCATCGATGCTGTATAAAGAAATTCTGCAAAAACCTTTCGATTTCACAACTGATGAGTCATATTCAGATGATGAAGAAAAAACAGTGTTTGCAAAAACCGAAGCAGCCCGCAAAGAAGTGTGGCGCAAAAAGCTGAAGTATATGACACTCAGCACTTATGTTGATTTAATTGAACAGCAGGAAAAAAACAAAGGAAAAGAAGGTTTTACTGCTAAAACAAATGTGGAACTGGAAAAAGAGGCAAGAGAAAAAGTAACTAAGTCACTTGATAAAATGTTTGACCGTTTCCGTAACAGGTTTAAAGATGAAGACCGTTTCAACCTGTTTGTAAATGATATTACCGAATCAATGGATCCGCATACAACTTATTTTCCACCAATTGAAAAGCGTTCTTTTGATGAGCAGATGAGCGGAGAATTTTTTGGTATTGGTGCTTCTTTAACTGAAGAGGAAGGAAATATTAAAGTGGCGACGATTGTAACAGGAAGTCCGGCAGCTAAATCGGGCCAGATCCAGATTGGAGACATCATTCAAAAAGTGGCTCAAGGTAAAGATGAACCGCAGGATCTTACAGGATTTGAAGTTCCGGATGCTGTTCGTTTAATCAGGGGTAAAAAAGATACAGAAGTAAGATTAACGATTAAAAAAGCAAGCGGTGAAGTAAAAATCGTTTCGATTATCCGTGAAAAAATTAACCTCGATGAAACTTTTGCGAAGAGCACAATCATCAAAGGACCGGATAATTATAAAATTGGATATATCTATCTTCCTGAATTCTATGCAAACTTCCAGGATCCTAACGGAGCCCGTTGTGCGGCAGATGTAGCAAAAGAAATTGTTAAGCTGAAACAGGAAGGAATCAACGGGATCATCCTCGATTTGCGCTTAAATGGCGGCGGGTCATTAATGGACGTTGTACAAATGGTTGGCTTATTCATCGAAGATGGCCCGGTTGTGCAGGTGAAAAGC
>JBEBHT010000205.1:0-7490 GCA_040081135.1 Lacibacter sp.
TAAAGCTTCATTTCACGGTTAACTATTATTCAAAAAAGTATAACAGAGTATTTAATCTGTTGTAACATTATTCTATATTTAATGTAACTTTATTATTACACCCATTTAACCTTAACATTTGAAACGATTTTTACTCACCGACGACCATGAGGTTGTACGCTCCGGCGTAGCAAGTGTTTTAAAAAACGACTTCCCTTCCTGTGAAGTTTATGAAGCCTCCAATGAAGATGAAGCGTGGGTGCTGTTAAAAAAAGAAGCATTTGATCTTATTATTCTTGACATTCATATGCCCGGCTCAGATGCATTAACCTTTACCGAAAAAATTAAAAGCTTTTACCCGGCAACAAAAGTGCTCATCTTTTCAATGGGTGCAGAACATATTTACGCAAAAAGATTTTTGAATGCAGGCGCATCCGGGTTTGTGTCAAAAGACAGTGGACTTACAGAACTCAGAAAAGCTATTCAGCTGAGTTTACAGGATAAAAAATATATCAGTGAAAGTTTAGCCTCGCTGTTAGTGGATTCATTGCAGGCCAAACAAAAAGTAAATCCGTTTGAAAACCTGAGTGCACGTGAACTGGAAGTACTTGCTTTGTTAATTAAAGGCGGCACAGTAACAGGCATCAGCAATTCATTAAACCTGAGTATCTCATCGGCCAATACCTATAAAAGAAGAATTTTTCAAAAACTGAATATTACCAACCTGGTTGATTTAATTCAATTAGCCAATCTTCATAAAATGATGTAAAGAAATTTAAAAAAAGAGAACGGGCACAGCGTTCTCTTTTTCTTTTGGGCTATTACTCAGCCCAGTCAGCAATAAAAATATTCGTATCTCTTGTACCTCCGTTATTACGGTTACTGCAGAAAATAATTTTCTTCCCATTCGGGCTGAACATCGGGAACGCATCAAACCCTTTATCCCGGCTTATTTTTACCAGGTTAGTTCCATCGTCATTAATGGTATATAAATTAAACGGAAATCCTCTTTTGTATTCATGATTGCTGGCGAAAATAATTCGCTTGCTATCGGGCATATAAGCAGGAGCCCAGTTGGCTTGTCCGTATTTCGTTACCTGTCTTGCATTGCTGCCATCAGCATTCGATACCCACACTTCCATATTTGTTGGGGCAACTAAGCCCTGTGCCAGTAACTCTTTGTATTCTTTAATCTCTGCTTCGGTTTTTGGACGGCTTGCACGCCAGATCAGTTTTTTACCATCGGGACTGAACCATGCGCCACCATCATATCCAATCAGGTTGGTAACTCTCTTTTCTTTGCCGGTTTTCAGATCCATGATATACAAATCAATATCACCATCTTTTGTACTGGTGTACAGCATCTTTTTCCCATCGGGTGAAATGGTAGCTTCAGCATCATATCCCTTGCTGTGTGTTAACTGCTTTACAATTTTTCCATTGAGGTCGGCCATGAAAATATCATAGCTATCATATAACGGCCAGATGTATTTATTGCCGTATTTACTGCGATCAGGAACGGGCGGACATGTATCAGCACCCAGATGTGTAGATGCATAAACAATATGTTTACCGTCTTTCATAAAAGCAGCACAGGTAGTTCTTCCTTTGCCACTGCTGATAAGTTTTGGCTGAAACTTTTCACCCGGTTTGGGCACTTTGCCTATAAATATCTGATCGCACTGAATGCCTTCTTTTGGGTTTGTTTTCTGGAAAATGATCCATTTGCCATCAAAGCTGAAATAAGCTTCTGCATTATCGCCACCAAAAGTTAACTGCTGAATGTTTTTAAAGTGTTTCTCCTCAGGATACAGGACTGTGTCACCTGGAGCTGCTTTCGCCAGTTTACTATAATTTATATGAACTGTTTTAAAGGAAATTAAAGCAACTGCTACAACAAGGGCGGAAAAAGTAAGCAAACGTTTTTGCATGAATCGAAAATTTTGGTAAATATATTGTCTCTTGAGGCTGCAAATGTCAGGAAAATGTAAGAACCCCAAGCTGAAAATAATTTAGTTTTGCGCCATGCATCTGAAAGCTGTCACTATTTTTACCCTTTTTATAGTATTTTTTGCCGCATGCAACAACAACAACAGCGTTGAAAAGAGCAATGTGGTTGATACTGCTTCCGGCAATCAACAGATAAAAGAACTTGAAACGAAACTTACAAAAGAACCCCAGGCCGACAGTTTAAGAGAAGGCTTGGTGGAGCAGCTGGTTCTTACAAATCAATACGACAAGGCATTGGAACAGGTAGAGGTATTGCTGAAAAAGAGTCCGGCCAGCCCCGCTTACCTGTTTATGAAAGCCGATGCACTTGAAAAGAAAGGCGATACAACCGGCGCTATTTCTTTCTTTGAACAATCAATAACAGCAGCAGGAATTTTTACTGAAGCCCAATTGCGCCTGGCAACTTTGTATGCAGAAACAGGAAACAAAAATGCCATTGCAATTTGTGACTTGATGCTGAAAGACCCAACGGCTGTGAGATTAAGAAGTGATATCCTGTTTGTAAAAGCAGTATATTATAATAAGGTAAAAGATACAAAAAATGCCATCCGCATTTACGACCAGATCATTAAAGAAGATTACACGTATCTGGAAGCTTATATAGAAAAAGGGCTGGTATATTATGATATGGGCAACTTTGCTGAGGCATATAAACAATTTGAACGCAGCACCAATGTAAGTAACAAATTTGCCGACGGTTACTTCTGGATGGCAAAGGCTGAAGAAAAGCTGAACAAAAGACAGGAAGCTATTGACAATTATAAACGTTCACTGGCACTGGACCAAAGTATTACGGAAGCAAGAGATGCGCTGAAACGGTTGGGTGTTGTGAAATAAGAAATGAAGAATTAAAAATAAGAAAGTCAAATACAAACAATAAACTACAAACTATTCAAATGGCGATTATTGCTCCTTCATTGTTATCAGCAAACTTTATTAATCTGCAGGCCGATTGTGAAATGCTCAATGTCAGTGAGGCCGATTGGTATCACCTTGATGTAATGGATGGCCATTTTGTTCCCAATATCACCTTCGGACCAATGATCATTGAGTTTTTACGCAAGGCATCAACCAAAACATTTGATGTACACCTGATGATTGAAGAACCGGGAAAATATACCGAGCTGTTTAAAAAAGCCGGAGCCGATATTCTGTCTGTACATTATGAAGCATGTCCTCACCTGCACCGCAATATTCAGCAAATCAAAAGCCTTGGCATGAAAGTCGGTGTTGCATTGAATCCGCACACACCTGTTTCTTTGCTGAAAGATATTCTTACCGACATTGATCTTGTTTGCATCATGAGTGTAAATCCCGGCTTTGGCGGACAATCCTTTATTCCCAACACGCTCAATAAAATAAAAGAGCTGCGTCAAATGATTGATGAAAAAGGATTGAAGGTGGAGATTGAAATTGATGGTGGCGTTACACTGGACAATGCAAAAACCATTCTTGATGCCGGTGCAACCGTGCTTGTTGCAGGCAATACCGTATTCAGATCTGCTAATCCGGCAGAAACAATCAGCAAACTGAAAAATATAAGCTAATCTGTTTCGTTTTAGCAGAAAGACTTAGTTTTATTTCCCATGAAAGCAACCCAAAACTGTTTCCTCTTACTCATGCTGCTTGTTTCTTCTTTTGCTTATTCGCAAAAGAAATCCGCAACTGTAAACGGCAAAGTGCTGGACGATAATGAACGTCCGCTCGGTAATGTTTCGGTTGTTATTCTTGGCCGTTCAACAGGTGTCATCACTAACGATTCAGGTTTCTTCAAAATAAAAGTACCTGCCGATAAAGCATTTGCCCTCATCTTTTCTTACGCTTCCTACCGTTCTGAACAACGGAATTTCTTTTTAAATGAAGGTGAAGAAGAACAGATTGTACTCCGTTTGGAAAAAGGTGTAACAGAATTACAGGAAGTAACAGTGAAAGATGACCGGATCAGAACGGAAGCTTCTTCCTTCCGCATCAATCCAAAAAATGCATTGATCCTTCCTTCAGCAACAGGTGGCGTTGAAGCACTGATCAAAATTTTTGTGGGCAGTAACAATGAGCTTACATCACAATACTCCGTTCGTGGCGGCAGTTATGATGAGAACCTGATTTATGTAAACGATTTTGAAGTGTTCCGTCCTTATTTGGTTCGCCAGGGGCAACAGGAAGGGTTGAGTTTTATCAATCCTGAAATGGTGCGGAGTCTTACCTTTTATAATGGAGGTTTTCAATCAAAGTTTGGTGATAAGATGAGCAGTGTACTCGATATTCAATACAAACGTCCTAAAACATTTGGTGGCTCTGCTTACATTTCATTGCTTGAACAGGGTTTACATTTTGAAGGTGGCACAAAAGATGGTAAAGTAAGTTTTGTTGCTGGAGCAAGAAATAAAAGCAACCAGAGTTTACTGAGCAGTCAGCAAACAAAAGGAAATTATGTTCCATCGAGCAACGATTTCCAGGGATATATTACCTGGCAGCCCAATGCTAAATGGATGTTTGAAGGAATGACGAATCTTTCCAGAACACAATTCAAATTGAATCCTGAATTCAGCAGCCAGACTGCTTCTGTTTTCTCTCCTTTCTTCACAGCCAACCTCGGTTTGGACATTTATTTTGCAGGTGGCGAAAGAGATCAGTACAGTACTACCATGATTGGCATTGCTGCCAATCATCAGCCAAGAAAAAACCTAAAGTTGAAATGGATGCTGAGCCAGTTCAGCAACAACGAAGAAGAATCATTCGATATACAGGGTGCCTATTTATTTGGTGAACGTGATTTCGACAGAAGCCGTGCAAGTTTTGGTTTGATTGTAAGTCCGCTTGGTACAGGTGTGTTTCAAAACTTTGCAAGAAACCGTCTCAACATTCAACTCCAGAACGCAACACATAAAGGAAGTCTTGAAAAAGGAAAGCATTTTTTTCAATGGGGTAACAGCTTCGAACGTCAAACCATCAGCGACAAATTAAATGAATGGGAACTGCAGGACAGTGCAGGCTATACACTACCCTTCAATCCAAACCTGCTGCAGTTGAGCAAGGTTATTAAATCAACATCTGATTTTTCATTCTTCCGCACACAGGGTTATGTGCAGGATAATATTGTATTGAATGATTCACTGAACATGACTTTACAGATTGGTGTCCGTTACAATTACAACACATTGAATAATGAATTGCTGGTACAGCCAAGAATTCAGTTTGCTTTTAAACCAAGGTGGAAAAAAGACATCATCATCCGCACATCAGCCGGAGCTTATCATCAACCACCTTTTTACCGTGAACTGAGACGTTACGATGGAACTGTGAATAAAGATGTAAAAGCACAAAAAAGCTGGCAGGCTGTTGCAGGTATTGATTATAATTTTAAAGGTTGGGGTAACCGGCCATTTAAATTGCAGGTAGAAGCTTATTACAAACACATGTATGATGTGGTGCCTTATGATATAGATAATGTACGTATCCGTTATTTCGGAAGCAACAGCGCCAAAGCATATACCACAGGTATTGAAGCAAGAATATTTGGAGAATTGGTGAAGGATGCAGAAAGCTGGGTAAGTATTGGTTTGATGCGTTCAAGAGAAAACTTAGATAATGATCAGTGGTATAATTACAAACTGGATTCATTAAACAATCCAATCGACAGTACATTAGTGCAGGGGGGATGGATCAGAAGACCAACAGATCGTTTCCTCACCTTTGGTATGTTTTACCAGGATTACCTGGCAACCAATAAGAACTTTAAATTTTCTATGAACTTATTATATGGTACTAATCTGCCCTATAATATTCCCAACAGTGTAAAGTACAGAAATGCGTTAACCATTGATCCGTATATCCGTGTTGATTTTGGTTTCAGTGCATTGTTGCTCGATGGTGAAAGCAGCAAAAGAAGAAGTCACAATCCTTTCAGGGAATTCAACAGCATCTGGGCAAGCTTGGAAATTTTCAATGTTATTGACCGGCCCAATACAATTTCTTACATGCTTATTAAAGATTTCAGCAATACCGTATTTTCTATTCCAAATCGCTTAACCCCACGACTGATTAATTTTAAGATTGTGGCGAGATGGTAAGTTTATGGAAATAATCGTTAAACACATCTAATTTTCATGAGACATGGTTTCGTTTCAATAATTCAAGTACTAAACATCATTGGTTTAGCAGTTCTTTCGTTATTAATTAACAGTAAGTTTGATTCCTTCTTTGGAAAAAAGAATGAATATACAATCAAATATAATATCCCTGGTGACAATGATGAATACATTTATAGTGGTAAAAGGTCACTAAAGATTGCTCAAAATTTTAATTTCATAAATTTTCAGTTTACAGGGAATGATACTGATGACGAAAACATTCTTCTTATGATAAAACATGAAGCAAGGAGGTTATCTTACACAAAAGACAAGAAAAATATTATCCGTATTCATTTACCAGACAACATATCTTATGGGAGATTTATTTCTCTGTTATCACTTATGCAAGAAGAAGGACATAAACTATATTTTGAATGGGATAATTACTTTTATATTATTGGTTATGCTGCCTACAAAACTCTTCCTAATAATATGTAAAAATTCAGTAGATTAGTTAACCCAAAAACGATTCCCATGCCATCAACCCCTCTTCACCAGTTCCTGAAGTATGAACAGGAATACCCGAATGATATTTTTCTCCGCCAACCTTTTAATGGACAATGGAAAGAATGGAGCTGGAAACAGGCCGGCGATGAAAGCAGACGAATGGCCACTGCATTAAAAGCATTGAATCTGCCGGCAAAAAGTCATATAGCTATCCTCTCAAAAAACTGTGCACACTGGATGATGGCCGATATTGCTATTATGATGGCAGGATGTGTATCAATCCCTATCTATCCTACATTAACAGCAGCATCTATTCAGCCAATCCTTGAACACAGCGATGCTAAAGCAATTTTTATAGGAAAGCTGGATGATTTTGCATCACAGGAAAATGGTATACCCTCTAATCTGATCCATATTGGGTTTGATGATTACGAACGTAAAGAAAAACATAGCTGGAATGAACTTGTTCAGCAATCAGCTCCGTTAACAGAAGTACACAACTGGACTGCCGACGAAATAATGACCATTATTTATACATCGGGCACAACAGGCAAACCAAAAGGTGTAGTTCATACAGCAGGAAATTTTGATGCAGTATTAACCGTTGCTATAAAAGATCTTCAGTTACCCAACAGGTCTGCGTTGTTTTCTTATCTGCCGCTCAGCCATATTGCAGAACGTGTAGGTGTTGAAATGAATGGACTTTACAGTGGTTCCACTATTTCCTTTGCAGAATCAATTGAAACCTTTGCAAAAAATGTGGAAGAAATTCAACCTCAATTATTTTTTGCAGTGCCACGTTTATGGGGAAAATTCAGGGAAGGAATCCTGAAAAAAATTCCACAGAAAAAATTAAGCCTGCTCTTATCCATTCCTATTCTAAATAGTGTTGTAAGAAAAGGGATTCGAAAGAAACTCGGCTTA
>JBEBHT010000206.1:0-7462 GCA_040081135.1 Lacibacter sp.
GTGCGTCATGTGCGTATGGAAGAGGTGCTAATGTAAATGCCATAGTATTAATTTTAATTGATTATTGAAAGGACAACAAATGTACAGACAGAATGTTAAACCCCTGTTCATAAAAAGTGAATTCTTCCTTATTTCGAAAATCAGCTTTTCAGCCTGTTCAGCTTCTTTCCTTTTTCAACGAAGGTTTCTACAATGCCTCTTGTTTCCAGGTCGAGACGAATGGAGATCGTATACCAGAGAATTGACTTGGTAAAGCCAGGCATTTTTTTGCGGATGATCTTTACTACATCGTCTGTGAGATCTGTAAAGGTTTTGCCCTTGCTGCCTTTTAAACTTTGCAGGATTGCTGCTTTAAATGGTTTGTAGATGGCGGCATCAAATTTCCGTTCGGTACCTGTTTCAGGATGTGTAACGGTTACTTTTTTGCTTACAGCTTTTGCCATATGGTTATCGTTTTGATGCAAAAAAATCTTTCATCAGCCTTGCACAGTCTTCTTTTAAAACTCCTTTGGTTACTTCAGCCTTTTGATGAAAAGGAGATTCATCTTTTGTAATGCGCTGATGCCCGTTTTTTTCATCATCGGCTCCCCAAACAATCCGCTTTACTTTACTCCAGTATAAGGCGCCAGCGCACATGAGGCAAGGCTCAACCGTAACATACAAAGTTGCTTCCGGTAAATACTTGGCACCAATATGACTGAATGCCGAGGTCAATGCAATCATTTCAGCATGAGCAGTTGGGTCATTCAGCTTCTCTGTCATATTATGTCCACGGGCAACAAGTTTGCCATCAATTACCACTACTGCTCCAACCGGCACTTCTCCTTCTTCATAGGCAATCTGCGCTTCCTTTAATGCCTGTTTCATGAAATATTCATCTGTCATACAACAAAGTTAGTTTTTTTAAATCCTTGTTATATCAGGGAACAGACTGTTCTTTTTCAACTGAACTGTTTGTTTAATTCTTAATTTGAGGAGCTAAATACAACTAATGAAGTATTGCATTTGTTTGAATAGCGGTATTGTTATGCCAGTTAAAAATAAGTTATGCAACAGTTAGAAAACATGCGGAGCTACTATAGCAGTGGTGCAACCCGTTCATATAATTTTCGGAAGGAGCAGTTGATGAAACTGAAGGATGCAATTATCAGGTATGAAAAAGAAATGCATGATGCATTGTATGCCGATCTGAAAAAAAGTCCGGAAGAAAGCTGGGTAACAGAAACAGGATTTCTCATTGCTGAAATAAACGCAACATTAAAAAATCTGAAGAGCTGGATGCAGCCTGAAAAGGTTGGCACTAACCTGCTGAACATGCCTTCATCAAGTTATGTGTACAGGGAACCATTAGGTGTTGTGCTGATCATCGGTCCGTGGAATTACCCTTTACAACTTTTATTTACCCCGCTTGTTGGTGCTATTGCTGCCGGTAATTGTGTAGTTGTAAAACCAAGTGAGTTTGCTCCGAATACAGCTGCTGTCAATGCAAAAATTATCAACGAAGTGTTTCCGCCTGAATATATATTGTATGTACAGGGCGATGGTGCACAGGTGATTCCTGAAATGATGAAAAACTTTCATTTCGATCATGTGTTTTATACCGGAAGTACCGCCGTTGGTAAACTCATTTATCAACTGGCAGCAAAAGATCTGGTGCCGGTAACGCTTGAACTGGGAGGAAAAAGCCCATGCGTGATTGATGAAGATGCCAATCTTGAAGTAGCAGCGAGAAGAATTGCAGTAACAACATTTTCCAATGCAGGGCAAATGTGTGTGGCACCTGACTACCTGCTGGTGCATGAATCAGTAAAAGAAAAATTTGTCCGTTTGTTTATTCAAACCATTAAACAGTTTTTCAGTGAGCAGGCAGAGAACAGTTACAGCTACGGAAAAATTATTAATGAAAAACAATTTGACCGGTTGGTTGGTTATTTATCACAGGGAACGATAGCATATGGTGGCAGGGTTGATAAAAGCAAACTGTTTATTGAACCAACGGTTCTTGAAAATGTTTCAATGGATGCACCGGTAATGAAAGAAGAAATTTTCGGACCGATTGTTCCTGTGATTTCTTTTCAAACAAAGGAAGCAGCATTAAAGATCATTGATCAGAATAAAAATCCATTGGCATTTTACATTTTTACAGGTAACAGTAAAAATGAAGAGTGGTGGTTACAGCAGGTTCCGTTTGGCGGTGGTTGTGTAAACAATGCCAGCTGGCATTTAACCAATCATCATTTGCCATTTGGCGGAAGAGGTTTCAGCGGAATGGGCACTTATCATGGAAGGAATTCATTCCTGACGTTCAGCCATCAGAAAGCAGTGATGAAAACACCTACCTGGTTTGACCCCGCTGTGAAGTATCCGCCGTTCAAAGGAAAGATGAAGCTGTTTAAACTGGTGATAAGGTAAATTTTTACAAAATGAGATGTATGATATTCATGTTCGTGTTTACTTGTATTTTCTCTTGTCGGCAAACACACAAAAAAACCTCCGATGAAAAAATAAATGAATTTGTTAATAATGATACTTTCATGAACGATTTGGGTTATCAAAGATCATTACAGGAAAGGAAATTATTTATCCCCGAAGGAATTACACTTATTACAGTAAAGAAGAAATCTCAATATGGTAAAATAACTGAAGAGTTAATAGTCCCAAAATTTACTGATAAGGAATTAGAACACGCAGAAGATGTAATCAAAGTGGATATTTATAAAGCAAAAGAAAGGTTCTTGAAAGGAGAGTTAAGTACATGGGATAAAGAGTATAAATCAGAAGTTAAAGAAGCATCTTTTAGCATTAGCCCGGAATTAATATGCAGGGATAAAAAAATAATTAGCTTTTGTTACGGCTTGGTTTATTCAGATAATATTTTGATGAGACCATATGGTGAATACTATTCTGTGAATTATGACTTAGTTAAAAATAAGCTTATAAAAGCGTCCGACTTCTTTAAAGTAAGTTCTAAAAAGGATTCTTTAGAATTGGCTAAATATATTCTTTCTGCTTTGGGCGGACATGCTGCAGAGGGTGAGTTTAATTTTTCAGAGATTGATTTTTCAATGGACGACAGTACTTTTTACTTTTTTTCAGATCAGTATCAATTTGGAACCCCATTTAAGAATAGCGGAGGTATCAAAAAGAAGTATATATCTAAATATGTTAAAGAGGAATACAGATAAGATGTTTAAAAGAATCACAATTACCATCACAGTATTACTTTTAGTACTAACAGGCTATGTAATGATTGTGAATATTAATTCAAAAAGCATGACGACAAGACAAAAATTATTAAAGGCAGTTTATCCTGTATTTATGTGGATGCAGGGAAAGAAAGCAAAAGTGCTGACAAACGAAAAAACACAACCGCTTGTTTCTTTCTATTCATTGAAAGGAACATTGAGTAACGGAAATGAATTTGATTTCACACAACTCAAAGGGAAAAAAGTCTTACTGGTAAATACGGCCAGTAATTGCGGCTATACGAATCAGTACGATGATTTGCAAAAGCTGAATGAGCAGTTCCAGAATAAACTCGTAATACTTGGCTTTCCTGCCAATGATTTTAAGGAACAGGAAAAAGGAAATGATGAAGAAATTGCACAGTTCTGTAAGATCAATTTCGGCGTTACATTTCCGCTGATGAAGAAAAGTTCAGTGATTAAAGCTGCTGATCAGAACGAAGTATTCAAATGGCTCACTGATTCCACTAAAAACGGGTGGAACAGAAAACAGCCAAGCTGGAATTTTTCAAAATATTTAATTAATGAACAGGGGGTGCTCATCAAATATTTCGATCCCTCTGTTTCACCTTTAAGCGAAGAAGTAATAACCGAGATTAAAAAGTAATTATCAATCATGTCAGTTCATCATACAAGTCTGCGACTTGAAATTGCCAACAGTATTACACATGGTATCGGAATCATTTTCGGTATTGCAGCTTTGCCTGTACTGAGTGCAATTGCTGCCAACAAGGATCATTCAATTGCGGTGGTTGGTGCAGCAATCTTTGGGTTTTCTTTTTTGCTGGTGTTTACATTTTCTACTTTGTATCATGCGTTTCAAAACCCGGCGGTAAAGAAAGTGCTGCATGTGTTTGATCATATCAGTATTTATTTTTTGATTGCAGGAACGTATACTCCTTTCCTGTTGAATTATATGATGAACGCAACCGGTATTACAATGCTGAGTGTATTGTGGGGGTTAACAATTATTGGCACCTTGTTCAAAGTATTTTATACCGGGCGATTTAATTTTATCTCAACCATCGTATATATTGGAATGGGCTGGATCTTAGTATTCAGCGGCCGGGAGTTTTTTGAAGCGATCCCCACGCCTGTGCTGACCATGATCATTATTGGCGGCGTATTATATACACTGGGCACCATCTTTTATCTCTGGGAAAAGATGTATTACCATCATGTGATCTGGCATTTGTTTGTGCTGGCTGCTGCCATTTGTCATTATGTGGCTGTATTATTAATGGTTTAATTTTATTCTTGCTGATGCCGAAGTTACCAACTCACAATCCTTCACTTTCATTTATCAAAGAAAACTGGAACGGAAACCTGCTGAATGAAAAACAGCAGTACATCAACCTGGATGGGCCTGCTGAAAAAAGTTTTGCTGAATTGCTGAAATGGCAAACAGAAAAAAATCCTCTGAAACCTGAAAAGAAGAAACAGCGAACAATTATTGATGTTGTTACGAATCATCATATCACCAATAACAGGGAAGATGGAATTGTTTGGTTAGGACATGCAAGCTTTTTGTTTACAATAAGCGGCAAACATTTTATTACTGATCCTGTTCTGTATAATGTTGGTCCGGTAAAACGATTTACTCCCTTGCCCTGTGATGCAGCTGCATTAAAACATATCGACTATATTCTATTATCACATAATCACCGGGATCATTGTGATCAGAAAAGTATGCAGCAGTTGTGTGCGTTGAATCCAACTGCTATCATTTTAACTGGATTGAATATTGCTCCATTACTCCGCAGCTGGAAGATTGCCAATCCAATCATCGAAGCAGGCTGGTACCAGCGTTACAATATTGAAACTGATGTTGTCATAACTTATCTGCCTGCAAAACATTGGAACAGAAGAGGACTTGCTGACATGAACAACATGCTTTGGGGAAGTTTTATGATTGAAGGAAACAAAAATAAAATTTACTTTGGTGCAGATAGCGGTCTGGGAATTCATTTTGCAGATATCGCTCAACTCTTTCCCGGTATTGATATTGCATTGCTGGGAATTGGTGCTTATAAGCCCGAATGGTTTATGGCATCTGCACACACAAGTCCGGCTGATGCATTGGTTGCTTTTGATCAGTTGAAGGCGAAGCAGTTTATTCCCATGCATCATGGTACGTTTGATTTGAGCGATGAACCGATCTTTTATCCGAAACATGAACTGTTGCTGTTGCAGGAGCAGCAGGGTATAAGTAACGTTGAACATCTGTCCATTGGTTATAAATTACAATGGTAAAGAATTATCTTTCTTAAAAATTCAGAAACATGTTTACGAAAGCCGACATCGAAAAATATTTTACTGCTGAAAAACAGGAAAGTCTTTTGTTCCTGGGAATAGGTATAACCGGAATTATTCTTGCAGTACTGTTTTGGTTTGTTGTAAAATCGCCGGTATACAAAGGCGCTGCTGTTCCATTGCTTCTTGTTGGATTGTTACTGGGAGTTGTTGGTTATACGGTGTACATGCGGAGTGATAGCGACCGCATCCGCAATGTGTATGCATACGATCTGAACCCAAATAAATTGAAAGAAAAAGAAATACCACGTATGAAGGTGGTGATGAAGAATTTTGTCGTTTACCGCTATACTGAAATCGGGCTTGCTGTAATTGGTCTTTTGTTGTTTTTCTATTTCAGGAATAATTCAGTACAACAATTCTGGAGCGGATTAGGAATTGGTTTGTTCTGCATGGCCTTACTGGCACTTGGGGCAGATTATTTTGCAGAGAAGCGGGGGCATGTATACCTAAACGGACTTCAGGAATTTGTAAGGACGAAAAACTAATGTTGTTAATGTGAAACAGCTTTCAATCCTACAATCGAAGCAATTAAAGTAGTGAGGAAAAACAACCGCCAGAAATCAGCAGGTTCTCTAAAGAAAACAATTCCAACAATCACAGTTCCTACTGCACCAATACCCGTCCAAACAGCATAAGCTGTACCAATGGGTAATGTTTGAGTTGCTTTGTATAAAAGAAACATGCTGATGCTGAGACAGGCAAAGAAGCCAAGCATCCACATGGTTGAAGTTTGTCCGCTTGTTTCCTTTGCTTTGCCGAGACATGCAGCAAAGCCCACTTCAAATAAACCTGCGATTATTAAGATGAACCAGTTCATAAGTTGATTGTGTGGGTCGGGACGCTTTTAGCGACCTGAACCCTTATTCTAATTTGGAAATAATTTCAGAACTGATCCCGGTTTCTGACCGGTTAAGGATATCAGTTACTGTAAAACCTGTATAGTCAAATAGTAATTTTTTATTGCACAAAGTTCCGTTTCTTCTTTCAGAATAATCCAGATAAGACGAAAATTTCCAGTCACTTAATTGTTTAACCAATCCAGCAGTTAAGGGGTTTTGATGAATGTAAAAGAAGCAATGTTCAAGATAACTCACTTTTCTGTTGTTAATTTCTTCAGCTAATAACTTAGCTTTTGTTTTTTGTTGAAAAAGAGAACCGATGGTTTTATTCGCTTTGTTAACGGCCTGTGTATAACTGCTGAGCGTAACACCAATCCTGTAAGCAAATTCCTGCATAGACTTTCCTCCAAACGATTTTCGTTCTTTTATGCTTTCTTCAGTTGCTCTTATCAGAATATGAAAGTGATTTGGCATTAAACAATATGCAACAATGTCGGCAACGGGCAAAAGTTGTTCTCTGATTTTTTTGAGAAAGAACAGATAGTTGTCATCTATGAAAAAAATGAGTTGTTTATTGTTGCCACGGTTATAGATGTGATAAAATTCACCTGCAATCAAATGCATAAGTAAGTGTTTCTATCAAGATACAAAACCCAAAATGAAAATCTAAGTATTTAGAAGGATTCAGACCGCCAAAAGCGTCCCGACTCATGAAACAGTTCAGGTCGCTCGGAGCGCCCCGACCCTCAATTAACAGGGCAATTCTGATGATAATCGATCAACTCAATCTTTGAGTGTTCAAATTCAAACCCACTGAATTTTGCAACAATCTCATCAAGCACCGCATCAATTTCTTCAACGGTGTTTAGTATTACAAGCCTGCTGCGAAACTCTTTAATATTCGGAAGTCCCTTTAAATAGTTTGCGTAATGACGGCGCATTTCGAATATGCCCACCTTGGGGCCTTTCCATGCAAAAGATTTATGTAAATGTTTTTTGCAGACTTCAACTCTCTGCTCAATCGTTGGTGGTGCAAGATGCTCACCTGTTTTAATAAAATGT
>JBEBHT010000207.1:0-7460 GCA_040081135.1 Lacibacter sp.
TTACCAAGAATAATAAATGATAGTGCAGATGAACGGAGGAATCCCCCGACTGTTTGATAGTTTTGGTTCATTGGGTTGTGGTTTTGGGATATTGGTAATGTGAAAATAAGGCATTATTTTGAAACATGCAAGAAAATAGAAAAAGTATAAAGGACTGGGCCGAGGACGACCGACCCAGGGAAAAGCTTCTGAGTAAGGGAACAGAAGCTCTCAGCAATTCTGAATTGATAGGCATTTTGATCGGGTCGGGTACCAAAACAAAATCGGCTGTAGATGTAGCCAAAGAAGTTTTGAACCGGGCCAAAGACAACCTGAATGAACTGGGGAAGCTCAGTATAAAAGAATTGATGAAAATTGATGGAATTGGTGAGGCAAGGGCAATAACCATAGCAGCGGCTCTGGAATTAGGCCGAAGAAGACAGGCAACGGAATCACAGAAACAGGTGGTTAAAAACAGTGCAGATATTGCCCATTACCTGCAGGCCCAGTTAAAAGACAAACAGCATGAAGTATTTGCTGTGGCCTTTTTGAACAGGGCGAATAAAATAAATCATATTGAAATTGTAAGTGAAGGCGGCATTACAGGAACTGTAGCTGATCCACGAATCATTCTGAAAAAAGCACTGGAGCATAATGCAGTAAATATTGTGTTATGCCATAATCATCCCTCAGGCAGCCTACAACCAAGCAGGGCCGATGAAGCTTTAACTAAAAAAATAAAAGAAGCCGCCATGCTTTTGGATATGACGGTTGTTGATCATATTATTGTAAGCGAAGACGGCTATTACAGTTTTGCTGATGAGGGAATATTATAAAGCAGTATTTTGAAAACAGGTAAACTATATTATATGCAATCAAACCGCAGAAGCTTTCTTTCAAAAATGAGCTTTGCTCTTTTTTCAATAACAGGATTATCTTCATTTAAAAACAATCAAACAGAAAGACAATTGAAAAATATTTTTATCCATCATGTTTATTTCTGGCTGAAAAATCCAGGAAGTATTGAAGACAGTAATAAATTAGCAGAAGGCCTTTTAAAACTTTCGGAAGTGAAAACCATTCAGAGGTTTCATATTGGCAAACCGGCAGATACAAACAGGGATGTAATTGAAAGAGGATATGCCTTATCATGGTTTGTTGAATTTAAAAACCCTGCAGAGCAGGCAAGTTACCAGACTGATCCCATCCATTTAAAATTTATTGCAGACTACTCACATTTGTGGAGCAAAGTGATTGTGTACGATTCTGTAGATAAATAAAAACTTCATCTTCCTGAAAACAAAAAGCCCCCCGGGAAACCGGGAGGCCTTGAATCAATTGTTTATTATTAAAACGGAAGATCGTCTGCAACATCACTTGCAACAGGCGGCTCATTCATTGACTGCGGTGCAGAAGAAGATGCACCTGAACTATATCCGCCTCCGCCACCTTCAGAAGGTCGACTTCCCAATAACTGTACTGTTTGTACTCTTAATGAAAGTGAAGCTCCGCTTTTACCATCCTGTGTCTGGTAAGTACGTACTTCAGGAGCACCTTCTACATAAACCTGTGTTCCTTTTTTAAGATAAGGTGCCAGACCGGTTCTGTCGCTCCAGTAAGCACAGTCTACCCAAATTGTTTTTTCACGTTGTGCGCCGCTGCTGTCTTTAAACTTTTCAGTATGTGCAACTGTAAAATTCATCACATTCTTTCCATTCACTGTGTTCATCACACAATCCTTTCCGAGGTTTCCAATGACTTGTAACTTGATCATAATTTCATGTTTAGTGCTGAATAAATAATTAAGGGAGACAAAATACAGGTTTTTAGTTGAATATTTCTAATCCTTTATCAAGGTATTTTTAACCCGCCGATTTGTCTTAAATTTGCAGCTTGCCTTTTTGTAACAGGTCAGTAACAAATCAATGAATCATGAGCCGTAAAGGAAAAGTTTTAGTAGCAATGAGTGGCGGTATCGACAGTACCGTTACGGCTCTCATGTTACATCATGAGGGATATGAAGTGGTGGGCATTACCATGAAAACATGGGACTATGCAAGCAGCGGAACCGGCGCACAGGGAAAGAAGGAAACTGGCTGCTGCAATCTCGATAGTTTTAACGATGCCCGTGCAGCTGCTGTACAGCATGGATTCCCCCATTATATTCTCGACATCAGGGATGAGTTTGGCGATTTTGTAGTAGAGAATTTTGTGGAAGAATACCTCAATGGACGCACACCCAACCCCTGTGTACTCTGCAATACGCATATTAAATGGCGTGCCCTGTTAAAAAGAGCCGATGCTATGAACTGTGATTTTATTGCCACCGGGCATTATGCAAAAGTTCATCAGCATGATAAAGGCCGCTATTTTATCAGCAAGGGTGTAGATGAAACCAAGGATCAGAGTTATGTTTTGTGGGGTTTACAGCAGGATTTGCTGCAACGTACCTTATTACCATTAGGCGGCTACCGCAAAACGGAAATCAGGCAAATGGCATTTGATTACGGCTATCCCGAACTGGCTAAAAAAGCTGAGAGTTATGAAATATGCTTCGTGCCCGATAATGATTACCGAGGTTTCCTAAAACGCAAAGTGGAAGGGCTGGAAGAAAGAGTGAATGGCGGAAACTTTGTTGATAAATCAGGAAAGATTCTTGGTCAGCATAAAGGCTATCCTTTCTATACCATTGGTCAACGTAAAGGGCTGGATATCACTTTCGGCAAACCGGTTTTTGTAACAGAAATTGTTCCCGAAACCAATACCGTTGTGCTGGGCGATGAAGAAGACCTCAACAAAATGGAAATGAAAGTAGGCAAGATCAACCTGCTGAAATACGGCCTGATTACTCCCGGTATGGAAGCAGTAACCAAGATCAGGTACAAAGACAAAGGCACTTTATCCAACCTCTTCCCGAACGAAGATGGAACAGTGAGCATCCGGTTTTATGAAGATGCCAAAGGAATTGCCCCGGGCCAGAGTGCTGTATTTTATGAAGGTGATGATGTGATTGGCGGTGGAATTATCATGCGTCAGCCCATTATTTAATACAATGATTTCTCAAAAAATACGTTATCAGGTACGCAAAGCGTACCTTTTTTATGCAGCGTTGCAGAGTTATTTAGCCTCTCAATAGCAATAAAAACCGGAACCTTTAACTAACTTAGCAGTCATGAAATTCATTATATCCTCCACCCACCACATGAAAAAAGCCATTTTCGCATTAACCCTGCTTGCAATTTTCAGCGCATGTAATAAAACAGAAACACTTTCAACCATTACCGTTGAAGAGTTTGTACCTCTTCAGGCAGGAAAATATATTACTTATCGTCTCGATTCAATGGTTTTTGTAAATGTTGGAAAAACACTTGAGATTCATAAATATCAGATAAAACATATTGTAGAGGCACAAACAACGGATAATCTTGGCCGTGCAGCATGGCGTGTAAGAACTTATATCAATGATTCATCAGCTTCCGGCCCATGGGTTACGAGTGGCGTTTATATTGTTACCCCTCTTGATAAACGGGTGGAAGTAAATGAAAATAACCTGCGGGTTATTAAAATTCAGCTGCCTGCAAAAGAAGGCTTCAGCTGGAAAGGAAATACTTTCTTACCCAACCGTCCTTACAATCCTGATTACCCGATCAGCATTGATGGCAATATGAGTTTATGGGACTTTACGTACGAAACAATTGACGGAACTGAACAAATCGGAACAACTAATATGGACAGTGTAACAACCATCACGCATATTGACGAATCAGAAAACTATCCCATTATAAAAGATACTTCGTTTGCTTCCCGTGAATTTTCACAGGAAAAATATGCAAGAAATCTTGGTCTTGTTTACAGGGAATTTGAGTTGTGGGAAAATCAGCCCCGACCTAAAACAGTTAAAACAGGATTTCCACCAAGAGATACCATTGTTTATGATCCTGTGCGTATAGGCTTTGGAGTAAAGATGTGGATGGTTGACAAGAATTAAATACTATTTTGCTGTACCAATCAATACCATGCAAAAAATATTTCTGTTGTTTTGTTTGATGTTTTCTTTTCTGATGCATGGCAGAAGTCAATCAACCAAACATGTTGTTTTTTTTACGGAAAAAAATGAAACTCCGTTTACATTAAATAATCCATCCGCATATTTATCTGCACGTTCAGTTGAAAGAAGAACGAGATATGGTATTGTTATTGACAGTACTGACCTTCCGGTTATTTCAAGATATATTGACAGTGTTCTGAAAGCAGGAACAGTTACTTTACTTGGCAGATCAAGATGGCTGAATGCAATTATTATTCAAACCAATGATGCAGCTGCTATAACAAAAATCAATTCCTTCCCGTTTGTAAAATCATTTACCGCTGTTGCATTACTAAAAAATAATATAATTGTTCCTGATAAATTTGCGGCCATATCTGTACCTGCTCCTGCTGCGCTTATTCCTAACCGCATAGAAAAAGTTTATGCAGATACATTTAACTACGGGTCTTCTTCCAGCCAGGTAAAAATTCATAAAGGAGAATTCCTGCATAATATTGGTGCAAGAGGTCAGGGAATGATCATGGCTTTTTTAGATGCCGGTTTTTTCGGCTATGAAACCAACCAGTTTTTTGATAGTGCCCGTGTAAGAAATCAATTCCTCGGCACCTGGGATTTTGTACAGAACAATGCAAGTGTTAATGAAGATAACTCACACGGCATGCAATGTTTTTCAACTGTAGCAGCTTTCCGTCCGGGAGTATTTGTAGGCAGTTCACCTGAAGCAAAATATTTTTTATTGCGTACAGAAGATGCACCTACAGAGCAGATCATTGAAGAATATAACTGGGCGCTTGCAGCGGAGTATGCAGACAGTGCAGGTGTTGATGTGATTTCTTCTTCGCTTGGTTATACAACATTCGATAATGCAACATTCAATCATACCTATGCTGATATGAATGGGAATACAACCATTATTACACGCATTGCAGACATGGCTGCAAAAAAAGGGATGCTTGTAGTTAACAGCGCAGGAAACGAAGGTGATGATCCGTGGAAATATATTGGCGCTCCTGCAGATGGAGACAGTGTATTAAGTGTTGGCGCTGTGAACAGCAGTGGAGTGATTGCAGGTTTCTCCAGCTTTGGACCAACAAGCGACGGACAAATAAAACCGGATGTAGTTTCGTTAGGCGCAGGCACAACTGTATCATCCATCGGCGGAACAGTTTCAACAAATAGCGGTACTTCTTTTTCAGGACCCAATATGGCCGGGCTTGCTACCTGCCTATGGCAATTATTTCCGGAGTTCAACAACTGGAAGATCATCACAACACTTCGCAAAAGCAGTGATCGATTTGAAACTCCTGCTGAACAATACGGATATGGATTACCCGATATGAAAAAGGCTGTTGGTTTTTTATTGGGAGATATTTCAACAATGAATGCATCGGTTACAAACTGTACAGCAGATATCAGTTGGAGCAGCAAGGACATTAACACCATGCGTTATGATATTGAACGGAAACTTCCAGGTGAAACAGTTTACACAAAGATTAAAACGGTTGCAGCGAAAGGAACAGTTTTCAGTAGCCAAAATTATCAGCTGTCAGGTGTAATCACCAGCAGTGCTACAGGCAATGTAAGTTACCGCATTAAACAGGTCATTGATACAAGTGCAGCAACATTCGATGAATATGCTATTGACTCTGCAACACTTATTTTGTCGTCTGCCTGCGCTGCAACAAGTGTAAATGAACCGAATAATCCAGGGAAGTATATTCAGTTGTTTCCCAACCCTGTTCAGTCATCCCTAACGATAAGGTTTACAGAGCAAAGAAGCATTGCTCAGCTTAGTATTGAAATCTATAATGCACAGAGCCAGCTTGTATGGAAACAGGATTACAGCAAACCAAACGGCACAATTACTCACACTATTCCCGTTGCCCGTTTAGCCAAAGGAGATTATATTCTTGTAGTAAGAAAAGATGGAAAGAAATATGCAGCAAAAGAATTTCTGAAACTGTAGGGCCTTATTTCTTTTTCAACAAGGCGGCAAACATCGTATCTGCTTTTACATCATACCCTTTTAATACACTCAATTCAACAAGTTCCATTTGTAAATTCTCCTGCACAAAAGAAACAATTTCTTCATTTTCTTTTTTAAATACTGAACAGGTGATATATAAAAGGTATCCGTCTGTCCGGATGTAAGAAGCAATATTTGTTACAATCTTTTTTTGAAGTGATGCATACTCTTCAATTTTCTTCGCATTAAAAAAATGCAATTGTTCGGGAGTTCTTCCCCAGGTACCTGAGCCGCTGCAGGGAACATCAGCAATCATTAAATCATAAGCTGAGTGATGCGATACAAATGATGAATCAGAGAGATCAGCAACAAAGCTGTTGTACTTTTTTATTCCTGCTTCTGTAAAACGGTTTTGCAGATTTGTAAGAATGGAATTGCGTATATCAGAAACAGTTAACTCAATGCCGGGCATTAGATCATAAGCCATCATTGATTTACCGCCACTTGCTGCACAGCAATCCCACACTCTTAATTTAGCCGGCGAATTAGATAACAATTCTTTTGCTGAGTTAAGAAACTCCCCCACTCTTTGCGAACTGTAATCCTGTACCACCGCTTCTCTATCCAGTAAAATAACTTCTTCAATCTTTGTTGCATTGGGTAATGCAATACAAGTTTCACCAATTAATTCATAAGAAAGAGCTGCAGCTTTTAATTTGTTGATTACTTTTTCCTTTTGCCCCGGCCTGATTCGTAAAAAAAGATCAGGCTGAATGAAATGACTTTCAGCAAAAGTATTTACATCAATTCCATCACTTAGTTCAGCAGCAAAGGGAAAGAACTGAGTTAGATCGAAAGGATAATCGATCAATGATAATTTCTCTTTAACACTAAGATTTACTTTCTCATTCCATTCAGGCTTCAGATTTACCAGCACATTATTTGATTCTGTTGAGCAGAGAAAAACAGCAATTAAAATTCTTTCTTCAACGGTAACTGATGCAAATGCTTTTCCCAAACGAAAAAAGCAATAGCAAAGATGGGCGATCTGCTTACGGTCTTTACTTCCGAATTTCTTATTGGCGCCAAAATGTTTTTTGAGATAAGTAGCCAGAGGTTCACCGCCGGTATAAGCCGACAGGATTTCTTTAGATGAATTAATATATGAATGATACCTGCTCATGTCTGCAAAGGAAAGGAATAAATGATGTACTGAAATTTAAATAAAAAGAGCATTCTTTTCGGAACGCTCTTTTAAAATATCGGCATACAGGAAACAGATTAAAGTTCCAGCAGAGTTTTTACCGGATCTTTTCCGAAAAGTAACAGCTCAGGGTTTTCCAGTAATTCTTTTACTCTCACTAAAAAACTCACACTCTCTCTTCCATCAATTATTCTGTGATCATAACTTAATGCTAAATACATCATGGGGCGAACTACTACCTGTCCATTCACAGCCATTGGCCT
>JBEBHT010000006.1:0-30902 GCA_040081135.1 Lacibacter sp.
TTGTAAAAGGAACAAAGTTAAATGTTGACCTCAAAACACTGGGGTATGATATTACTGCTTTTGTAGGTGTGTATCTTGAGAAGAGTTCATTGTACGATAATGTTGCAAAAGACCTGCAGAATATCCCGGAGATAATAAGGCTCAATTATACAACAGGTAATTACAGTATGTTTATTGAAGTGGTTTGTAAAGACATTACCCAGCTCCGTTACGTACTGCATGATGCCCTGCAGAAAATTAAAGGAATTGAGCGGACGGAAACATTTATTTCACTCGATGAAAGTTTTAACCGTAATGTGCAGGTAGTGCAAAATGCATCCTGATGCTTTTAATGAACCTGCAATTAAAAACTATTGTACATTAGCCGCAACCGCATATACATTTACGTATGAATTTAGATATTGTTTTTGAGGTAATCAGAAAACGCTGGAAGCAATCATTGATCATTGTTTTTCTTGCATCAGTTGCTACAGGCGCTGTTCTTTTTTTACAAAAGCCCTACTTCAGAAGTTCAGCTGTTTTTACTGCTGCCAATCCAAACCTGGGTGACCGCTCCAACATTTACCGTACAGAATTCTGGGAGCAGTATTTTTATTATGGAGGGGAGTTTGATAATGACCGTTTAATGGCCATTGCAAAATCAGAAGAAATGTGCAGGTTTATGGTTGACAGTTTTAAACTGATCAGCCATTATAAAATTAACGCATCAGATGATCGGGCTGCTTATTTAGCAGACTTTGAATACAAAGAAAATGTACGGATTCATAAAAATGAATTCGGGCATGTAAAAATAAATGTGTGGGATACGGATAAGCAGCTTGCTGCAGCTATTGCCAATGCAGTTATGAAAAGGGTGAATGAAAAAAGTGTGGCTTCAGTGAATAATATGAAAGTGGAGATTCTTCAAAAGCTGCGGAATGATTTCATTGCTCAGAAAGATTCTTTACAACAGGTTGAAAAAAATCTGCAAGGTAATACTGATGCATTTCTTTCAGCAAGAAAGCTCGATTTAATTACCCAGCTGAATGAAAAAGAAAAGCTGATTCAGCAATTCAATACAAGTGTTAATAATGTAAGCGCACTGTTTGTAATTGAAGAAGCCCTGCCTGCGTTTAAAAAAGATAAGCCTCAAATACTGGCAGGAATAATTATGGCAGCAGTTGTTTCTTTTGTGTTTTCAGTTTTATTGTTGCTTCTGCTTGAGTGGAAAGCCAGAAGAAAAGCAAACTGATATGCTGCAACTTTTTTCAAAAGAAGAAATACTGAAATGGTGGCTACCCTCTCTGGCGGCAGTCATTTTTATTGTAATAGGTATTGTTCTTGAAAAAAATCTGTTAGTTGTTCTTCCATTTGTTGTATTGGCAGCTGTTGTATTCAGTTCAGATATCAGGAAACTATACTTTGCTTTATTATTTGTTATTCCATTATCAACTGAGTTTTCAGTTACAGCAACACTGTCAACTGATCTGCCCGATGAACCGATGATGCTGCTGCTCTCCGGGGCATTAATTGTAATGATGTTGCTGAAGCCATCAGTATTTCCATCACAGATAAAAAAAAGCAGTCTGTTCTTATTGGTATTACTGCAATTAATCTGGATGATGGTAACCATGTTATTTTCTTACGAAGCATTCTTAAGTTTAAAGTACATTCTGGCAAAGACCTGGTTTTTAACGGCCTTTGTTTTTGGAGGAATGATTTTCCTGAAAACAAAAGAAGACCTTATACTTGCGTCGAAGGCAATGATTTTTTCAATGCTCATTCCGGTTGTCATCAGCTTAATCAGGCATGCATCAAAAGGGTTTACGTTTGAATCGATCAATGAAACCTTAACTCCTTTTTTCAGAAATCATGTTAACTACTCGGCCCTGATTGTTTGTCTGCTGCCTGTTCTTTTTATGTGGCGGCATTATTCAACCGGCCGTTCAAAAAAATGGGTTACCGCCTGTATCTTATTGTTCTTTGCTGCTTTAGTTTTCGCTTATTCAAGAGGGGCATGGTTATGCTTGATCACAGGCACGGTAACATGGCTGGCAATAAAAAAACGATTCCTGCTATCTTTAATTTTTACAGTTATACTGATTGCGGCCACTTCTTTATTCTGGCTGATACAGAATGAAAACTATTTAAAATTTGCACCAGATTTTAATACAACAACGCAGCATACAAATATTGGCGAGCATCTGGAAGCAACCTATACGCTAAAGGATATGTCAACAATGGAGCGATTCTATCGCTGGATTGCAGGGTTAAAGATGGTGAATGAAGAACTGCTGAAAGGCTACGGACCAAATACATTCAGTCTGCATTATAAAGAATATACGGTAGATGCATTTAAAACATGGGTAAGCAGCAATGAAGAAAAATCATCTGTACATAATTATTTTCTGCTGGTGAGTATTGAACAGGGAATACCCGGTCTTTTGTTATTGCTTGTTCTGCTCATCAGTATGTTCAGTATTGCTATTAAAGGTTATCATACATTAAAAGAACCCTTTGACCGTTCATTATCCATGCTGTGTGGAGTAATTTTAAGTATGATTGTAACACTCAACCTGCTCAGCGATTTAATTGAAACAGATAAAATCGGAAGTATCTTTTTTATCATTCTTGGAATACTGATTCATTTGCAGATAAAAATGAAAGAAGAAAAAACTATAGCAGTTCATTTACAATGATCCTCCTTCCACAAACCGTGAAGTAACAAACATTTCTTTGGCATCCGTATTTCCCAGCAGGCACTCCATCATCCGTTCAAAGGCAAGCTTGCCCAGTTTGTATCCGCTTGTTTCAATGAATGTAATTTCAGGATAATACAGCTTGGGGAAAAAACCATCACTTAATGAAATAATACCGGTTTCTTTTGGCCAGGGTACATTCATTCTCTGCAGGCATTTCATTGTACCTGTTAAAATTTCATCACTCATACAGAAGATGGCATCTGGTTTTTGTTTCTTTTGAAAGTGCTGTTCCGTTTTTTCTTCAGCTTGCTTACTGCTTTGTGCATGTTCAATAACAAGCCTGACCTTTTTATTCTCCTCTGTAGTACTCCTGAAAGCTTTCAATCTTCTTTTTGTAATTGATAACTGTTCATTGCCGAAAATAGCCAGGATATGTTTCTTCCCTTTTTCAAGTAATGCTTCAGCTGCAAGTACAGCTGCTTCTTTATCAGACAGGCAGACTTTATTAAATGAATCATCATCCGGAACCTTATCAAAAAACACAACAGGAATATCAGCTTCTTTCATTTTCTGAAACGGAATAATATTGGTAGTTTCCTGTGAGATACAGGCAAAAATTCCACTTACCCTGTTTTGCCGGTATATCTTCAGGTTTTCAACTTCTGCTTCGGGATTATCGGCGCTTTGCAGAATCATCAATGAATAACCCGATTTTCTGGCTTCTTCTTCAACAGCCGAAATAAAGGAATCATAGAACTGGTTGGTAATAGAAGGAATCATAATGCCAAACACTTTTGTGTTCTTACTTCGCAGGTTTACGGCCATGGCATTTGGCTCATACTCCAGCGTTTGCGCCAGCTCCATTACTTTTTGTTTGGTTAAAACAGAAATATCAGGATGATTTTTTAATGCTCTGGAAACAGTAGAAATACTGATATCAAGCACCTGTGCTATTCTTTTAAGCGTTGTATTGGCCATGACTAAAAAATTAAACAGTGTAATTTTTCCACCGCAATTATTTTCGCAATCGTTTGCGGCTTGCAATCCTAAACTTAGGATGTTTTCAGTACAAGAATAATAAAAACTTACTCTAAATTCACTAAAGTTTAACAGCTGACGATTGCTATATGCTAAAGTAAGACCTTATATATTAATGGCCTCTGCCAGATAATATGTACTGCCCATGCTGCCGCATTCTGCATTCTCAGCAGAAACCTTAACCCTCAACAAATTAAAAACTACTGATTATGATCTTGAAGAAACTTGCAAGAGGTGTCCTCATGATGCTCAGTTTGTTTTTGTTAGCAAATGTTGCGCTGGCACAAAACAAAACAGTAACAGGTAAAGTAACCGATTCAAAGGGCGATCCCGTTCCATCGGCAACTGTAACTGCGAAGGGCACAAAAAATTCAACAACAACGGCGGCTGACGGATCTTTCCGTATCAGTGTGCCAACAGGGGCTTCCACCCTTGTTATTTCATCTGTGGGTTTTGGCTCACAGGAAGTAAGCATCTCCGGTAAAGACGATGTATCTGTTTCACTTGAAACCAAAAACGCCGCTTTAAATGAAGTGGTTGTTGTAGGTTATGGTACACGTAAAGTAAAAGATGCAACAGGTTCTGTTGCTTCTATTCAAACAAAAGACTTTAACAAAGGTCAGATTTCCACTCCTGAGCAATTGATCCAGGGCCGTACACCCGGTGTATCTATTACACCATCAAGCGGTGAACCGGGAGCAGCAGCTGTTATTAATATCAGGGGCAGTGCTTCTATCAGAGGAAGTCAGGAACCATTGTATGTTGTAGATGGGGTACCTATCAGCGGCGGCGGTACTTCAGCAACAGCAAGTGGTGTGGAAGGAAGTTCAACTCCAAAAAATCCATTGATGTTTTTAAACCCTGCAGATATTGAAAGCATCACGATCTTAAAAGACGCCTCTTCTGCAGCTATCTACGGATCACGTGGTGCTAATGGTGTTATTATCATTACTACCAAGAGTGGCAGGGGTAAAAAAGGAAGTTTTAATTTCAGTGCTTCTACAAGTTTTGCCAGTGCAGCTAACAGGTATGATTTGCTAAATGCAAAAGACTTTTTAGATGCGGTAAAAGCTGCTAATATTAATGCAGGTACACCTGCTGCTGATGCAGCAATTGCAGTAAAAGCTGTTGACAAAGGATACAATACAGACTGGCAAAAAGAAATTTTCCGTCTTGGTGTGTCTCAAAACTACAATTTAGGCTGGGGCTTTGCTAACAAGGGAACTGCTTTACGTTTAAGTGGTTCTTATGATGAGCAACAGGGTATTATCAAAAACAGCAGTCTGAAAAGATTAACCGGAAGGGCTAACTTTTCGCAGAAGTTTCTGAAGGATAAATTAAAATTTGAAGCAACTCTCTCTTATTCAAATGTAAAGAATCAGTATCCTCCTCTTACCAATAATGCAGGTTATCAGGGAAGTTTGATGGGTGCTGCTATAACATTCAATCCAACTTATCCTGTTAGAAACCCTGATGGATCATATTTTGATCCGAAAGATGGGAACAGGAATCCATCTCAAATGCTCGGCTATTTTGATGACAAGGATAATATCAACCGTTTCTTAACCAACCTGAGCTTATCTTATGAAATCGTAAAAGGGTTAACATACAAAGCAACTCTTGGTTACGACGATTCAAAAAGCGAACGTTTATCTTTTGCTGATCCACGTTTGAGTTCAAATGCATTTGGCGGAACAAACAATGTATTTGGAAAAGATTTACAGAACCCGATTCAGGGTAACGGAAGATCTGTAAAACAAAATGTAGGTTTAAAGTCTGTACTGGTTGAGCATACATTGGCTTATGATAAAGCGTTGAACAACGGCCATGTAATTAATGCGATTGCCGGTTATTCTTTCCAGAGTTCAGAAACAAATTATAAAGGAAAAGTAGGCTGGGGATTAACAACACCTGTTGTAAATGCAAATGATGTGTTTGTTAAAGACTTTGGCAATTTTACCAAGTACTATGATTTTGTTCCTGATTATTCAAGATCAGAACTGCAGTCTTATTTTGGCCGTTTAAACTATACCATCAATGAAAAGTATTTCTTAACTGCAACAGTAAGAATAGATGGTTCGTCTAAATTTGGAGAAAACAATAAATACGGTACATTCCCTGCCTTCGCTGCCAAGTGGAGATTGCTGAATGAAAATTTTATTGAAAAAAGTCTGGGTAAAGTATTCAGTGATTTGAGTATTCGTGCAAACTTTGGTATTCTCGGAAGCCAGGATGGTTTAGGACCATATGATGCAATTGATTTGCAGCAAAAATACATTGGCAACTCAGGTAATATTGAAACATCATTTCTGCATCAGGGTAATAAAGACCTTAAATGGGAACAGGCTGCAACCACAGGTGTAGGTATTGATTTCGCTTTATTAAATAACAGGCTTTCAGGTACTGTTGATTATTTTTATTCCAAGAGAAAAGATATCCTGTTTTATGGCCCTGTTCCGGGTGGATTCAGTGCAACCAGTTACTACTTCTCAAACCTTCCGGGTTATGTAGTTAACAAAGGATTGGAATTCAGTTTTAACTATAAAGTAATCAAAGGGAAAAAATTCAACTGGGATGTTAATTACAACATGACCTTCATTCATAATGAAGTTAAGGATATGAAGGTTATTGTAAACACAGGAGCTGTAAGTGGTCAGGGTTTATCAGGTGCATATGCTCAAACTATTGTTGACGGATCGCCTTTGTTTACCTGGAAAATGCCCATTTTCTATGGTTATGATTTAGATGGGTTTGCCAGATATGGCGATCAGAAAGATCACCTTGTAGGAAGCGCATTGCCAAAATTCAATGCCGGTTTAACCAACAATTTCAGCCTTGGTAACTGGAGTGCAAGTGTTTTTGTGAATGCTTCTACCGGTTTTTATGTGTACAACAATACTGCAAACGCCCTGTTTTTAAAGGGTAGTATTAAAACTGCACACAATGTTACATATGCTGTTGCCAACAGCAACGAAAGTGCAATTAACCCCGGCAGTGTTTCAACACGCTTTTTGGAAAAGGGTGATTTCATCCGTATTTCAAATGTGAATCTCAGTTATTCATTTGATGTAAAACCAGGCAAAGCCATTAAATCCCTGTCTGTTTATGGTTCAGGTCAGAACCTTGCTTTATTCACCAACTATACAGGTTTAGATCCTGAAGTAAACGTTGATAAAAATATCAATGGTTATCCTTCACGTGGTTTCGATTACGTTGGTTATCCTAAAGCAAGAACATTCACATTTGGTGTTAATCTTGGATTTTAACAACTACTAAAAACTATTATATATGAAAAAAGTATTCAAAAATTATTTTGTACCGCTTGTAACATTGGCAGCAATACTGAGTGTTACTTCCTGTACAAAATTGGATGTGAAACTGAAAGACCCGAATTCGATTGCGCCACAAACGGCAGGCGGTGCTCCTGCACCATCTTCTTTATCAAAAGTGTATGAGCAGTTGAATCAATTATTAGGACAGGGTAATTCCTATGCCATGCAGGAACATACTACAGATGAAATCCTCGGACCAACCCGTGGTACTGACTGGGATGATTTCGGTACATGGCGCAAATTACATCTGCATACATGGGATGGCGCACATAACCAGATCAACGATACGTGGAATGGTTTGAATGGGGCTCTGTTCCAGACAACTCTTTTGGCAGAATCAACAACTGCAGATGCACAAACAAAAGCTGAAGCGAAGTTTTTAAGGGCTTATTTCTCTTATATAGTTGTTGACCTGTTTGGTCAGTTGCAGCATCGTCCGGCTACTGCAGCCGTTGCTGATCTTCCGAATGTTTACACACGTTCACAGGCAATTGATTATATTATTACGGAGCTTGAATCGGTTGTTACTGTTCTTCCTGCATACACACATGCTACAAGAAACAAAGCCACAAAAGAAGCGGCTCAATTCTTACTGGCTAAATGTTATCTGAACAAAGCAGTCTTCAAACAGGATCCAACAAAACCTGCTGGTCCTTTCACATTTGCAGCTGCTGATATGAATAAAGTAATTGCATTAACAGACGCTATTGCAGGGAATGCTGCTTTATCTGTTTCCACAAATTACTGGGATAACTTTACCTGGGATAATGGTGTTAAATCAACAGAAAATATCTTTGTTCGTCAGAATAGTCAGGGTATTAATGTGGTTTGGGCTACCTGTATGGGTAATCACTATGCACAGGCTCCAAGTGGCTGGAATGGTTTTACAACATTGGCTGATTTCTACAATAGTTTTGAAGCAGGTGATGCACGCAGAAATGCAACTATTCCCGGTTATACCAGTCAGGTAGGAACGAATGCTGGATTCTTAGTTGGACAAATACAAGGCCCTTCAGGCGGTAGAATTGGTAATGCTTTGATTAATTTAAAAGACAGAAGCGGTAACCCGTTAGTCTTTACTCCTGATGTGAGTCTGTTCTTCTCTACTGAAACAAAAGGTATCAGAACAAACAAATATCCGCTGGATCCTTCTACCATTAACGATGGAGGCTGGAGCAGTACGAATGAGTATGTGTTCTTCCGTTTCTCAGATGCCCGTTTAATGAAAGCAGAAGCCATTTTAAGAGGCGGTAGCTCTACGGGTGCAGAAACTGTTGCAGGTATTGTAAACGGAATCCGCACAAAAAGAGGCGTTGCTGCTCTTGGTACAGTTGGTTCTTCTGAGTTGTTAGCAGAAAGAGGAAGAGAATTGTATTTAGAAACATGGAGAAGAAATGATATGATCCGCTTTGGAGTGTTTAACAATCCTGTTGGAGAAAGACCAGTTACGTCTGATGCCTCAAGAGTTGTGTTCCCGATTCCAAATATTGCACTTTCTTCAAATCCTAATTTGAAGCAGAATTTTGGTTATTAGTTTTTAGCATAATCAATAGGGGAGAGGTCGCTAATTCTGGCGGCCTCTTTTTTTCTGTAAACGATTCCGCTTTTTAGTGGTGATTTAACGAAGAACAACTTAATTTGTATACTTACACTGAGCCGATAAGGAATATGAAAAAAACGATTTGTCTGTCAGTCATTTCCATATGGTTGTTTCTTGCCTGCAACAGCAAAAAAGTAAATACACTTTTTACATTAGAAAGTAAATCGGGAATTGAGTTTGAAAACACACTCAAAGACGGAGTTGATTTTAATATTTTTTCTTACCGAAATTTTTATAACGGCGGAGGTGTGGCCATCGGCGATCTGAATAATGATGGATTGCCCGAAGTGTTTTTTACAGCTAATCAAGAGAGCAACAAACTCTTTTTAAACAAAGGCAATTTTCAGTTCGAGGATATTTCTGTTAAAGCAGGGTTTACTGCAAAAAAGCAATGGAGCACCGGTGTTGTTTTTGCTGATATCAACGCAGATGGCTGGCTGGATATTTATATTTGTAATGCAGGGAATATGTTTGATGCTGCCTTGCGGAAAAATCAACTCTTTATTAATAATCATAATCTCACATTTACCGAAAGCGCAGAAAAATACGGGCTTGATAACAGTGGATACAGTACACAGGCTTCTTTTTTTGACTATGATTTGGATGGTGACCTGGATTGTTTTTTGATAAACAATACCCCCATCCCGGTTAATACACTGAACTATGCAAACATGCGTGACTTGCCTGCAGAAAAATGGTCGGTTGCAGATTTCCTGAAACCGGGCGGCGATCATTTATATAAAAATGATAATGGACATTTTACAGAAGTAACAAAGGAAGCAGGGATACATGGCAGTTTAATCAGCCTTGGTTTAGGTGTTACTGTAGGCGATGTAAATGCTGATGGATATCCTGATGTATATGTATCAAATGATTTTTTTGAAAGGGATTATTTATACATTAATCAGCAAAATGGAACCTTTGTTGATGAATTCGTAAGCCGCATTCAACATACAAGTCTTTCATCAATGGGAGCTGATATGCAGGATATTAATAACGATGGCTTCCCCGATATATTTACAACTGATATGCTTCCCGGAGATGACTACAGGTTAAAAACAAATTCATCGTTTGAAAGCTATGATGTATTTAAACTGAAACAGAAGCAAGGTTTTTATAACCAGTTTACACAAAATGCATTGCAGGTTAATAATACAAAAGGGGGGTTTTCTGAAACAGCTTTCTACAGTGGTGTTGCAGCCAGCGACTGGAGCTGGGGTGCTTTGATGTTTGATGCAGATAATGACGGCCTCATTGACATTTATGTTTGCAATGGTATTTATTATGATGTAACCGATCAGGATTTTATTGATTTTTTTGCAAATGAAGTGGCACAGCAAATGGTGCTGAAAGGAAAGAAAGAAGAAGTGAATAATATCATTAATAAAATGCCTTCTAATCCAATAGCCAATAAAGCATTTAAAAATACCGGTAATCTTCAGTTTAAAGATGCAGGTGAAGAATGGGGCTTTATGAAACCTTCCTTTTCTAATGGCGCTGCCTATGCAGACCTTGATAATGATGGTGATCTTGATTTAATCATCAATAATGTAAATCAGGCAGCGATGGTTTACAGGAATAACAGCAGGGAACAGAATCAAAATAACTATATAGCGATTGAGTTAAAGTATAAGGCTCCTAATACATTTGGTATTGGCAGTACAATTAAAGTTTATCAGGGTACACAGATTATGACGAGGGAAATTGTACCCAGCCGTGGCTTTCAATCTTCTGTTGAGTATAAACAAACAATTGGTTTGGGTAAATCAGCAGTCGATTCAATAACAGTCACCTGGCCCGATAAAACAATTACTTCTATTCTGAAACCTGCTATTAATCAACTGAACAAAATTGATTATGCTGCAAGTGTACATCAACAACCCGAGCCGCAAAAAGCAACCGAACAATTTCTATTTGAAAAACTGGCAAACAGTTTTGATCAGCATGTTGAAGATGATCATGTTGATTTTTACCTGGAGAGGAATATTCCATTTATGTTATCACGGCAGGGTCCAAAAGCAGCAACAGCAGATGTAAATGCTGATGGACTTGCTGATATTTATATTGGAGGAGCAAAGCAACAGGCAGGGCAATTGTATCTGCAAACAGCCAATGGATTTGTAAAAAAAGAAACACCCGATTTTAAAACCTATTCCTTTAATGACGTAACGGTTACTTTTTTCTTTGATTGCGATCGTGATGGCGACCTGGATTTGTTTACGGGTGCAGGTGGAAATTTTGCAGCTGAGTCTTCCGGCAGTTATCAGAACCAGCTTTTCATCAACGATGGTAAAGGAAACTTTACGTTAAAGAGAGGAGCTCTGCCTATTATTAATACAAACTGCGGGGCTGCACTTCCTTTAGATTATGATGGAGATGGCGCATTGGATTTGTTTATCGGCAGCAGAAGTGTGCCGCAGAGTTATGGCGATGATCCGCATAGTTTTATTCTGCACAATGATGGGCATGGAAATTTCAGAGATATGACCGTTACTGTTGCTGCTTCTTTATCTACTGTTGGAATGGTAACCTCGGCAGATTATGTTGATGTAAATGCTGATGGGAAAAAAGAATTAATTGTAGTAGGTGAATGGATGAGCCCGAAAATTTATTCTTTTACGGCGAATAAATTTGAAGAGATAAAAACGGGTCTCGAAAATTATAACGGATGGTGGCAAACGATGTCAGTTGCTGATGTAGATGGAGATGGAGACCAGGATTTGATTTTAGGAAACCTGGGAGAGAATTTTTATTTACAGCCTGGGTTAGAGAAACCAGTTAAACTCTGGATCAATGATTTTGACAAGAATGGAATTGCCGATAAGATGCTTACCAAAGCCGAAAACGGGAAAGATATTCCTGTGTTTACAAAGAGGGAAGTAACTGACCAGGTTCCTTCATTAAAAAAACTCAACCTCAAGCACCAGGACTTTGCTAAGAAAACAGTGCAGGAGTTGTTTGGCAGTGAAATAAAAAATGCAAAAGTAAAACAGGTGAATTATGCTTCATCCTGTATAGCCTATAACGATGGCAAAGGAAACTTTACTATTAAAAAACTTCCCTACACAGTACAGCTCTCATCTGTGAATGCCATTAAAGTGGTGGATGTAAATCATGATAACTATCCTGATATCGTTGTAGCGGGTAATTTTTTTGATTTGCTTCCTCAATTCTGCAGGCTGGATGCAAGCTATGGTCGTGTGTTACTGAATGATCAGAAAGGGAACTTTATAGAAATGCCCGAAATACAAACAGGACTGAATCTGAAAGGACAAACAAAAGACATTATTCTGGTGAAGTATAAAAAGGATAACTGTATTCTTTTCCTGGAGAACAACGAGGTTCCGGTTTTGTATAAATTAACATCAAAGTAAAACAGGTGCTGTAAAAGATGAAAGTATTAAAGATTATGATGAGTTTCACTATAGAGAGATGTTTAAACAGGAAGACAATCTTACTGTGTCTATCTGTTTTCTGCTTCCTGTTTCTTTTTTCTTCCTGTTCAGATGAGAAGGGAATTCAATCTCCCCTGTTTCAATCACTCGACAGTAAGCAAACTGGAATTGATTTTACAAATCAAATGAAACCAACTCCTGAGTTTAACCTGTTTTCATACATGTATTATTATAATGGTGCAGGTGTTGGTGCAGGCGATTTTAATAATGATGGATTAATTGATCTTTTTTTTACAGCCAATCAGGGCGATAATAAATTATTCCTCAACAGTGGATCGCTGAAGTTTGAAGATGTAACTGTCAATGCTCATATACCGCAGGACAGCGGCTGGAGCACAGGTGTGTCTGTGATTGATATCAACAGCGATGGACTGCTGGATCTTTATATTTCTAAAGTTGGGCATTACAAAAAACTGAACAGCAAAAATCAATTGCTGATCTGCAAGGGCATTGATAAACAAGGAGTCCCTTTTTATGCGGATGAAGCCAACGCATATGGTTTAGATTTTTCGGGGTTTAGTACACAGGCTGCATTTCTTGATTATGATGGTGACGGTGATCTGGATATGTTCCTGCTGAACCATTCAGTGAACCACGATGGTAATTATGCTCCACGAAAAGATTTTTTGAACACCTATGATTCACTGGCGGGACAGAAGCTTTACCGGAATGAACTAATGAAAGGAACTGATGGAAAAAAAATAATCCAGTTTACAAATGTTACTAAGCAATCAGGAATTAACGGTAGTAAAATAGGATATGGATTGGGAGTAGCGGTTGCAGATATTAATCTTGATGGGTGGCCTGACATGTATGTGGGAAATGATTTTCATGAAAATGATTATCTCTACATCAATCAGAAGAATGGAACATTTACTGAAGAAGGTAATTCAGCTTTGATGCATACAAGCCAGTTTAGTATGGGTGTTGATGTGGCCGATGTAAATAATGATGCTTATCCTGAAATTATTTCCATGGACATGCTTCCGTATGATCCGTACATGTTGCGCCGATCACTTGCAGAAGATGATTATAACATATTTCAGCAAAAAATTTCTTACGGGTACAGTTACCAGTATGCACGAAATAACCTGCAATGGAACAGGCGCAACGGATTGTTCAGTGAAACGGGGCAATACTCAGGTGTAAATGCAACTGACTGGAGCTGGGCTGCACTCTGGATGGATTTTGACAATGACGGGAACAAAGACTTGTTTGTTTCGAATGGCATTCCCAAAAGGATGAATGATATTGACTATATCAATTTTGTTTCGAATGAAGAGTTACAGGAAAAACTACGGAATGGAAGCGTTGAAGATAAGGATATGGCATTGGTGAATAAATTCCCTGAAATCAAAATCCCTAACCAGTTTTTCAGCAATAGAGGAAACCTTGCTTTCCAGGATGTAACAGACAGTATTGAAGAAAACAAACCCACTTTTTCAAATGGGTCAGTATATGCGGACCTTGATAACGATGGCGATCTTGATATTGTCGTAAACAATATCAATGATCCGGCTTTGCTCTATGAAAACAAATCAAACAGCAGGAAGGAAAATACATATACTTTCATTCAGTTGAAGGGAACTGAAAATAATGTCAATGCCATTGGGGCTAAGATTGTTTTATTTGCTGATGGCGGCATCAGAACCTATGAAAACAATCCGGTGCATGGGTTTCAATCAAGCATGCTGTTGCCCGTTCATATTGGGCTGAATAAAACAACTGTAGATTCAGCATTTATAATCTGGCCCGATAATACTTATCAGCCAATTACGGTAAAGCCGGGGCAGAAAATGTCTTTCTCATATGTTTCAAGTCTTCCGAAATTTAACTACGATCAAATCACTTCGTTTTATAAATCAGCACTAACTCCAATAGAAGATATTACTGCAGCCACAGGATTAGATTACAGGCACATTGAAAATTCTTTCAATGAATTCAACCGTGAACCATTGCTGCCACATATGAATTCAACCGAAGGTCCTGCTTTGGCAATTGCCGATATTAATCACGATGGACTGGAAGATGTTTTTGTTGGCGCTTCCAAAACATTTCATAATGCAGTGTATCTGCAAACAGCTTCAGGCAGGTTTCAAAAAACAATACAACCAGAAATGTTACTGGATAGTATGTATGAAAATGTTGATGCTGTTTGGGTTGATGTTAATAATGATAGGCATCTGGATTTAGTAATATCAATTGGCGGCAATGAATATTATGGAAAAGATTCTCATCTGCTGCCACTGTTATATCTTAATGATGGAAAGGGAAACCTCAACAGAAAAAAGGATGCGTTCTCTGATGTGTATATTACACAAAATGTTGTATTGCCATTTGATTTTAATGCTGATGGATTTACTGATCTGTTTATCGGCAGCAGAACCGAGCCTTGGAATTATGGAAAAATTCCCCGCTCTTTTCTTTTGCAGAATGACGGTACCGGGAAGTTTATTGATGTAACAGAAAAATATGCAAAGGAGTTAATGAATCCGGGAATGGTTACTAATGCGCAGTTAGTTGATCTTGATAAAGATGGAGACCAGGATTTATTGCTTTGTTATGAGTGGGGAGGTATAGATGCTTTAATCAGCAATAAAAATAGTTTTACGAAGAAGGTAATCAGTGATAAAAAAGGCTGGTGGAATTTTTTGCTGCCTTGTGATGTTGATAATGATGGTGATGTGGATTTGATAGCAGGGAACTTTGGTTTAAACAATCGGCTCAAAGCTTCAGAGAAAGAACCGGTATCAATGTATTTCAATGATTTTGATGAAAACGGAAGAACAGAACAGATACTTACGTATTATATTAAAGGACAGGAAATCCCTTTTGCAACCAAACAGGAACTGGAAAAACAACTTCCTTTGTTAAAGAAGAAATTTCTTTACGCTGAAGACTTTGCAAAGTCTACATTAAATTCTCTGTTTGGAGAAGTGAAATTAAAAAAAGCAGAAAAACTTACCGCCAATTATTTCGCCAATGCAATACTCACCAATAATGGTAAACTGGAATTTGAAACAACGACATTACCATTTGAGGCACAGTTAACCTCTTATAGAGCGGCGACTGTTGTAAATGCCAACAACGATAACTTACCTGACATACTTCTCATGGGAAATTATTATGACAACAACGTGGAGATAGGAAGACAGGATGCAGATTTTGGAACTATCCTTGTCAACAAAGGAAAGGGAAAGTTTAGCTGTGAATCATTGAACGGTCTTACAATAAAAGGACAGGTTCGAAAAATAAAGCCAATACAAATAAAAGGGCAACAGGCATTTATACTGGCAAGAAACAACGATAACCTGATGGTTATAAAGTTTAAGTTATAAGCAATCAGTTAAAAACGGGGTAGTATAGTTTTGTAATCCATTTGCTTGAGTCCGGTTCCTGCAAACGGTTTGTTACCAATGATTGGAAAGATATTGCCGGCGACATTTTCTGATGATCATTTACATAAAAGGATAATTGCTTTTCAGCTTCCATAACTGTTTGCAAGCCACCTTTTACTTCACCCACAAGAATATTTCCCAGCACCATTTTCTTTAATTTAAAATTGCCTTCCATTGGGATATCCCATTTCGTGGGGATAGCCACCATTGCTTCATAGCTTTCAGCACCTGCTTTAAAAACATTCAGCATTGGGAAATTATTTTCAACTCCCCTTTTTTTCTCGATGTATTCTTTTAAAGAACTCACCATGCTGTAAATCTCTTTAGTATTAGGGTAATGCGTAAATGAATTTTTGATTGAAACAAGCGAAGAGTCTTTTACTTTTTGCATTTCAATCTTCATTCCGTAGATGTTCTCCTCTTTTTCAAAGAATGGTTTTAGTGCAGTCAGCCATTCAGACATATTTCTTTGCATTTGTTTCAACCTGAAATACTGTGCATATTTTGTAAGTGGGTTAGAAGAATAAACATACGTGCAGGACAGTTGAAACTCAGAACTGTCAATACCTATTGGAAGAACCTGCAGATAACTTTTTACTGAATCGGAATTATGCAAGACCGTTGCATCAAAACCATCAAGCATAATTTTATTGATCCGGTATTGATCATTTTTAAAACTGTACGACTCATTCCCGGTTTTTTCTCCCGGCCACCACTGCTGCCACTTTTCTTTATTCTGCATTGTTCTGAGTGCACCTTCGTCTGTACAGTTGACAGTTGTACTTAAGATGAACTGCTGTGATCCGGGAATCAGGAAATAACCTGCAATCAATGATGCAATCAGAATAAGGACAAGAATGAGGATTCCTTTTTTCATATCAATTTTTTATCAAGGCCTGTTCAGTTGTATAAAATAGATATACAGGCGGCATTGCAAAATACTTCTTTGCAATGATATAAAATGCACTGGACGATACTCGCAAAATGAATTGTTCATCGCAATCGTTTGCAACCCGTTTTTCTCATTATAGAATCTCCCTATTCAACAATAGTATTTATCTTTCTGATTGTTAATTATTGATTGCCATGAAACAGATTATTTTTTTCTTATCCATTCTTTTCTCCATTTCCAGTTCCGCTCAAATTATTGATCCCTGGAAAATCACTGCTAAGAATTTTGATCCATCGAATTACTATGGTATCACAGTAGCCAATGGAATGATTGGTGTGGTTTCATCACCCGAGCCATTCAAGGTAAAGGAAGTGGTATTGGCGGGAGCTTATGATTTGTATGGAAGAGGAAGAGTAAGCAACTTCCTGAAAAGTTTTAATCTGTTGAATATGTACCTGGAGATTGATGGCAAGCGGATCGATGCCAAATCAGCTTCTAACATGAAGCAGGAACTGGATATGCAGAATGCAGGGTTTACCACTTCTTTTGATTATGGAGATAAAGCAACAGTAACTTATACCTACTATTCATTACGTCATCTGCCTTTTACTGTGCTGATGGATATTACCATTCAGCCAAAGCAAAATATTACAATTACCGGTGCAAGCGTAATGGAAGCGCCTGATGCATTGAAGGATGTACAGAACTATTACAATGAAATTGATCGTCCGCATGTAACTATGAGTTTGCTCACATCATCTGCTAAAAGTCCAACGGGCAAATTACTGATGTGCGCCAGCAATACATTTTTGTTTGAAGAAAAACATGGCAGTGAACCAAGAGTGATTCATGAAATGTGGGATAATAATATGCACCTGCTCAAGTTTACCAAACAATTGAAAGCAGGGGAAACCTATCGTTTTTCTATTGCGGGTTCATCTATTACATCAGCACATCATGATGATCCGTTGAATGAAGCAGAACGCTTAACAATTTATGCAAAACTGGAAGGAAGAGAACGTTTACTTCAGTTTCATAAAAATGCCTGGACTGAATTATGGAAGAGCAGGATCATTATTGAAGGTGATGAGCAAAGTCAGCAGGATGTAAACAGTATGCTCTATCATCTGTATTCTTTTACAAGAGAAGGAACAGCTTTATCACCATCGCCAATGGGTTTAAGTGGATTGGGTTATAATGGTCATGTATTCTGGGATACAGAGTTGTGGATGTATCCGGCATTACTTGTATTGAAACCTGAACTGGCAAAGAGCATGGTGGAGTACCGTTATCAACGTTTGGATGCTGCAAAAAGGAATGCATTCAGCAAAGGATATAAGGGAGCGATGTTTCCATGGGAGAGTGCAGCAACAGGTGTAGAAGAAACTCCCGTATGGGCATTGAGTGGTCCGTTTGAACATCATATCACAGCATGCGTGGCCATTGCTGCATGGAATTATTATTGTGTAACACAGGATAAGGTTTGGCTGAAAGAAAAAGGTTATCCTATCATTAGTGCAACTGCAGATTTCTGGGCCAGTCGTGTTGAACGGAATGGAGCGGGGATGTTTGAAATAAAAAATGTGGTGGCAGCAGATGAGTGGGCGGAGAATGTAGATAACAATGCATTTACCAATGCAGCAGCAAAAGCCAACCTGCAGTTTGCAACAGAAGCAGCAAAAATTTTAGGTATTGTGCCAGATGCTGACTGGATGAATGTGGCGAATAATATCCCCATTTTAAAATTTCCTGATGGAGTTACTAAAGAACACGCAACTTATCATGGTGAAGGCATTAAGCAGGCAGATGTGAACTTACTATCCTATCCATTAAAAGAAATCAAAGACCCTGTTGCTGTAAAAAGAGATCTTGAATATTACGAAAAGCGAGTGCCCAATGAAGGAACACCTGCCATGACCCAGGCAGTGTTCACAACCCTGTATGCAAGATTGGGTAATGCAGAAAAAGCATTTCATTGGTTCCAGGATGCATACATTCCCAATTTGAATCCGCCATTTCGTGTTATTGCAGAGACCAAGGGAGGAACCAATCCTTACTTTGCAACAGGGGCCGGGGGAATTTTACAAAGTGTACTGATGGGTTTTGGTGGACTGGAAATTACTCCGCAGGGAATTATCCAGATCAAAACAGTACTGCCAAAACAATGGAAAAGTTTGACTATTACAGGGGTAGGAATACAGAAGAAAACCTTTGTAAACAGGCAGTAGAGTATACAGAGCGAAAGAAACTTTGCTGCTCCATTTTACTGAGAACAGAGAAAGCTATCTGCAATGGATGAAATGCCCTGCAAATCAGTCACTTCAAACGTTTGCGAAAATATTTCCCGAAAAAACTTCTCTTAATTCCGGGAAATTCTTCTAAATTTCAGCTCCAAACGATTGCTATTTGAGAATAAGTGCTGCCATATTCTTTCTCTCTATTTTACTATTCAACTGGTTTGGATACCGGTTTGTAATGGATTATGTACAAAAGCAGCAAACAACTCATTTTGAAAATAAGCTTGATAACAAAGAATACGATGCTTCTTTATTGATTGAAATCAGGGTTCCTGTTTCACTTCCTTATCAAACCGACTGGAAAGAATTTGAACGTGTGGATGGTGAAATAGAGTTCAATGGTATGCACTACAAATATGTAGAGCGGAAACTTGAAGCGGGCGAAATGATTTACAAATGCATTCCCGATAAAGACAAAGTACAAATGCTGAATGCCCGTGAAAATTTCTTTAAGCTCGTGAACGATCTGCAGACACAATCTTCGAATAAAAAGTCAGGAACAACTCCAACACATACCTACAAAACATTCAGTTTTGATTATTGCGAGAAACTAAACTCCTGGTCTTTCAATGAACTGGAAATAAAACAAGTTATTTGTTTTATTCATACAACTAAGTCGTTGCGTACTGCAATGGTACTTACACCTGAGCAGCCTCCCGAAGCATAAGCTTTCAACATGGCATTTTTTTTTAAAGAACTGATAAACCTGTCAGTTTCTTTCTTTTATTATTTACATATTTATTATTTCTCATGAAGAACGTATTATTCATTGCTGTTATCAGCATGCTGATGATTGCCTGTAAACCTAAAGGTGATTATAAAGCATTTACCACTGACCCCATTCTTTACAGTAAAACCGTAAAGAAGCTCAACAACATTGTACTGGAAAATAATTTTCCACCCATGATTGGTGCACGTAATTATGTGTATGCAAATATTGCTGCATTTGAATGTGTCGCTGCAGGTGATCCAACGTATCAAACATTAAGTGGGCAAATCAAACATATGCCTGCCATGCCGAAGCCGGATACATCAAAGCAAATTGATTTTTCACTTGCGGCGTTGCTTTCATTCACCAAAGTGGGTAATGCCGTTACATTTCCGGAAGGAAGTTTAATGGAGTACTACAATGAATTAAAGCACAAAGCTGATTCATCAGGCATACCTGCTGATGTACTGGAAAATACAATTGCTTTTTCAGATACGATTGTTGCAACTGTAATGAAATGGAGCAAAGGCGACAATTATGCCGCAACCCGTGGTGCAGAAAAATACACAGTGAAAGATGAAGATGGAAGGTGGGTTCCAACACCGCCGATGTATGCAACAGCAATTGAACCGCATTGGGGTGAAATCAGGCCAATGGTTTTAGACAGTTCATCCCAGTTTGCTATTCCCCGTCCGCCAAAGTTTGATGTAAAAAATAAAAACAGTGTTTTTTATAAAGCAATGATGGAAGTAAAAAATACCGGCGACAGTTTAACAGAAGAGCAAATGCATATTGCTGATTTCTGGGATGATAACCCCTTTACCATGCATGTGAGCGGACATGTAATGTTTGCGACCAAGAAATTTTCACCTCCGGGCCACTGGCTGAATATTGTTGGTATTGCAGCAAAGACTGCTAAAGCGGATTTCAACACAACTGTTGCAGCTTACACATTAACCTCTATTGCTTTCTTTGATGCATTTATCAGGGGCTGGCAGGAAAAATATACCAGCAACTATGTCCGTCCTGAAACCGCTATCAGTAAATATGGTGACCAGGAATGGCGTCCTTATATTCAAACACCTCCATTTCCTTCTTATGTAAGTGGTCATGCAACCAATTCATCTGCAGCAGCAGAAGCCATGACGTACTGGTTCGGCGACAAGTTATCATTTACAGATACTTCCTTACTTGAATTTGGTATTAAGAACAGGGAGATTCATTCTTTCCGTGAAGCAGCAGCAGAAGCAGCCATGTCAAGATTGTATGGAGGTATTCATTACCGCTTTGATAATGACGAAGGACTAAAAGCAGGAAAGCAGATTGGTGAATTAATTGTTCAGCGGTTGAAATTAAAAAAATAAAAGATGAATAAAAAGCCCGGGTTGAGGTAAAGCAATCCGGGCTTTACAGACAAGATGAAACAGGGTAATGGCCCTTACCAGAAACAATAACCAAACAAACAAAAATGAAACAATTCAAATCAACTAAAATAGTTATGCTGCTGATTTTTTTATCAGTAAGCTGGCGCTCGTCTGCACAAACAGATATTGACGCCATTATGATGGAGAAGAATGCTTTTTGTGCAGGAGGCATGTATACTCACAGCAGCTGGAAAAGCTACTGGGAGGGAACGTTGAAACGAACCAATGAAAATCTTGGAACGGTTTCAACACAAATGATTGGCATAATGGGTAATTATGGTATATCACGGAAACTCAACCTTCTGTTTAATATTCCTTATGTAACTACCAAAGCAAGTGCGGGTACATTACATGGTATGAGCGGAGTACAGGATCTGAGCCTGATGGTAAAATACCGGCCCATCAATAAAAAAATTGGTGATGCAAGATTAGCAGTGTTTGGAATAGCCGGAGGGAGTACGCCACTTACAAATTATGTGGCTGATTTTATGCCTTTATCAATTGGTTCACGCAGTACAACCGCCATGGCAAGATTGATGCTTGATTATTATTACAACAGCAAATGGTTTGCAACAGCATCGGCTACTTATGTGTACCGCAGTAATATTAAAATTGACCGTACCTCTTATTATACAGATGAGCTAATTCTTTCCAACGAAGTTGAAATGCCCAATGCAGCAACCTTTAATATTCGTGCAGGCTACAGAACACAATGGTGGATTGCAGAAGCAGTGTTCAATAACTGGACAACACTTGGCGGATTTGATATGACCAGGAACAATATGCCTTTTCCAAGTAACCGTATGAATGCAACAGCACTTGGTATTAACCTGAAATATGTATTAAAGAAAGTGCCGCAGTTATCATTGACAGGAGGGGCAAACCAAATTATTGCAGGAAGAAATATGGGACAATCACTTACTGCAAACGGTGGTGTATTCTATGTGTTTGATTTTACCCGCAAGTCAACCAAATCTGATCACAACAAATAATTATCATCATGAAATATATATATTCAATCGTTCTGCTGATTACAGTTATCGCCTTCGTTGGCAGCTGTAAAAAAGAAGTGGAAGGAAGAACAGATAAAACCGGGGCCTTAACCCCGCTCAATATTGATTTAAATGCCGGTACCTGGAAACCGATCTTATTAACCGGGCCAACCGAGTTTTCTGTAGCTGCTCCCATAGCTACAACATCACCTGATTATATCATTCAGATCAATGAAATTAAAACATGGCAGTCAACAATAACAGAAAAAGAAAGAGAACTTGTTGGTTACTGGAGTGCAGGTGCAGTACTTCGATGGAATGAAATTTTAAGAGAACTCGTTGCAAAACATAATCTGCCTCCTTACCAGAATGCTGATGGAACTTATCCGTTCCCCAATGCAAATAATCCGCTGGCTTATCCGCAGTTCCCCTTTGCAAATCCTCCTTATGCTGCAAGAGCTTATGCTTATGTAAGCGCTGCACAGTATGATGCACTAGTGGCAGCGTTTCATTATAAGAAATTATATAACCGTCCTGCACCATATAAAGTAGATGCATCCATCCAATCATTAATTCCGCAATCTGATCTTCCTTCTTATCCATCAGAAGATGCGGTAGTAGCAGGAGCAGCAGTTGAAATGATGAAGCTGTTATTTCCCGGCGACCAGGATTTTATTCAGCAAAAAGCAGAAGAACATAAACGGGCGAGATTAATTGGAGGTGCAAATGTTCGCAGTGATATCGAAGCAGGTGAAGCATTAGGCAAACAGGTTGCACAGAAATTTATTGTAAGAGCAAGAGGCGACCGTGCAGGTGCAGCAGCAGGTAATCAGGCACAATGGACGCAAATGGAAACTGATGCAATTGCAAAAGGAGAAACGCCCTGGTACAGTCTCGATGTTCCCAAGCGCCCACCTATGTTACCGTTATTTGGAAAAGTAAAAGCATTTTTGTTTGATTCGCTTACGGCTATTTCTCTTCGCCCGGGTCCGCCACCGTTAGTGAACAGTACAAAGATGAAAGAAGAAACTGATGAAGTGTATAAGTATATTAATAATCCAACAAGAGAAAATATCCGCATTGTACATTTCTGGGCTGATGGTGTTGGAACCTATACACCTCCCGGTCATTGGAATGTTATTGCTGCTGATGACTTTATCAGCCAGCGTTTCAGTGAAGTAAGGTGGGCAAGAAATATGGCATTGCTTAATATGACATTGATGGATGCTGGTATTGTTTGCTGGGATACAAAATATTTTTATTTTAATCCAAGGCCTACTCAGTTAAACTCCAAAATAAAAACGCTTACAGGTATTCCTAATTTCCCCGCATACATTTCAGGGCATTCAACTTTCAGTGGGGCAGCTGCAACAATTTTGGGTCATATAATCCCAGGGAAAAAGCAAGCCTATGAAGAAATGGCAAAAGAAGCATCCATGTCAAGGCTTGTAGGTGGGATTCATTACCGTGCTGATTGTGAAACAGGATTAATAGTTGGTAAAAGTGTAGGCAATTTTGCTGTGCAGCGAGCAATAACAGATGGCGCAGAATAAGCAACGAAGAAAAGAAATAATTTAAATAGACAATTATGAAAAATAAAATAGGCATATCGATTTTAGTGTTGATGTACAGCCTTGATGTATCTGCCCAGAGTGTAAAAGAACTTGACAGCATTCTTATCATTTCTCATTTCAGGTTTAACCGTATAAAACAATTACCTGCTGAGCAAGGCACATTTATTTTTTCGGGAAAGAAAACAGAAGTCATACAGCTGGCACATGTTCCGGTAGATATTACCAACAAAACAGGCAGACAGCTGTTTGCAAAAATTCCGGGTGTGTTTGTTTATGATATGGATGGCAGTGGTAACCAGATCAACATTGCAGCAAGAGGATTAGATCCGCACAGAGGCTGGGATTTTAACCTGCGAAAAGATGGAATTATCAGCAACTCTGATATGTATGGTTATCCTGCCAGCCATTACAGCATGCCATTAGAAAGTATTGATCGTATTGAGCTGGTACGTGGTACCGGTTCTTTACAATATGGTGCACAGTTTGGCGGCATGATCAATTATGTTACAAAACAGGGAGATACAACTAAGACATTTGATTTTGAAACAATCAACACCATAGGTTCTTATAACCTGCTGAGTACATACAATGCAATTGGGGGAAGAAAAGGAAAGTTCAAGTACTATGCTTACTTCCAGCAAAAATCAAGAAGTGGCTACCGTGATAATGAGCACACGAATTCACAGGCACAATATATTGGCATAACTTATGAACCCACGGCTTCGTTTTCAATACGTGCAGAGTGGGCAAGATCAAAATATATTTATCGGTTGCCCGGCGCATTAACTGACAGTATGTTTCTTGCTGATCCAACACAGGCCACGAGATCGAGAAATTATTACAGCCCGGATATTCATATTCCATCTGTAAATATCAATTGGCAGATCAGTAGTACAACAAAAGTTCAACTGATCAGCTCTGCCGTTTTAGGAAACCGAAGCAGTGTATTGTTTGATAAGCCAACAAATGTAAAAGACAGCATTAATGCAGCTACCCTTCAATATAATAACAGGCAGGTTGATATCGATAATTATCACAGTTATACAACAGAAATCAGGTTGCTGCAGGAACTACGAATTGGTAAACAGAAAAGTGTGCTCGCTGCAGGTGTGCAGTATATGAATAATGATTTGCACAGGCGCCAATTAGGAAAAGGAACAACTGGTACTGATTATGATCTTACTCTGCTTGATCCGGCATGGGGGAGAGATATTCATCTCAAAACAAAAAACATCGCACTGTTTGCAGAGAGCAAATTTCAATTATTAAAAAACCTTTCTGTTAATGCCGGTGCAAGAGTTGAGGCTGGACAAACAAATCTTTCCGGTAAAATTATTTACTACCAGGAAAACAAAATTCCTGTTAGTATGAAACATCGGTTTCCTTTATTAGGCGCAGGGTTTTCATACAAGCCAGTCGGTTCAATAGAAGTGTATGGCGGATTTGCACAGGCGTATCATCCAATGCTGTTTAAAGATTTGATTCCATCATCTACATTTGAAAAAGTTGATTCTGCCATTCAGGATGCAAGAGGATATAATGCAGAACTCGGCTTCAGGGGCAGTTGGAATTTTTTACGCTGGGATGTAAACCTGTTTGCATTACAGTTTAACAATCGTTTTGGAACCTTAGCCCGAACTGATAATGCGGGAAACTTTTATACGTACCGTACAAATATTGGCAATTCATTCACGAAGGGCTTGGAAATGTTTGTGCAGGCCGATTGGATGATTGGAGGCAAAACAGGATTATCTCTGTTTACTTCAACAGCATTTATGCACGCCCGTTATACAAAGGGGATGATAAAATCAGGCAATAGCAATATTGATGTTACAGGCAATAAGGTTGAAAGTGCTCCTGATTTCATTTCACGAAATGGTATTGTGCTTAAGTATCGGAAATTTGCATTGTCTGCATTGTACAGCTATACAGGCGAAACCTTTGCAGATGCATTGAATACAGTTCAGCCATTAAAATCAACAGGTGCTGTTGGTCTTGTTCCCGCTTACGGATTACTTGATCTCAATGCTTCAATACGAATTACGGCAAACGTTGAAGCAAGAGTAAGTATCAACAACGTAACAGATGAGCAATATTTTACGAAGCGTCCAACTTTTTATCCCGGCCCGGGAGTATGGCCATCAGATGGAAGAAATGGAACTGTTACCGTTATTGTTCATCTGTAGCAGAAACGACAAAGAGCTTAAAGAGACTTTTATAGATAATCATTAGCTGTTAAACTAAACTCCCCTGTTTCTACAGGGGAGTTATTTATTCAGCTAATTGAAGAAAAAATTTATCTTTAGTTGGTTGAGGGTAGAGACGATTGCTATTATTTAAAAAATGTACATGCAGCAAAGCACATTAAAAAAACTTTCTGAGGCTTTGGGAATCAGCATTTCAACTGTTTCAAGAGCATTGAAGGATCATCCTGATATTTCAGCTTCTACTAAAAGTAAAGTAAAAGAACTGGCAGCTGCAATGGAGTACGAACCCAACAGTTATGCGGTTCAGCTCCGCACCAAGCAAAGTAATGTGCTGGGTATCCTGGTTCCATCTATTGATAATTATTTTTACGATTCATTTATTGCGGCTGTGGAAGATGAAGCCCGCAAGTATGGTTATTCTGTATTAATCATGCAGTCAAGGGATGACGTACAGATTGAAACAGCAAACCTGAATATCTTCCGCAAGAACATGGTGATGGGGTTATTTGCGACGGTTTCTATTGCAACTGATAACCTTGCACCTTTTCAAAAAATGGAAGACCTGAAAATACCCGTTATATTTTTTGATCGTGTTCCGGAAGAAAAAGGATTTTATACCGTTTGTCTGGCAGATGAAGAAGCGGCAAGAATTGCTGCAGAAGCCATCATTGAAAAGAAAAAAAGGAATGTACTTGGATTGTTTGGTCATCCGCACCTGAGTATTACTAAAGTAAGAAGAGATTCTTTTTTAAAAACATTTAAAACAAAATCACCCGATACAAAAATCAGTCTTGATTATCCTGAGCAGCCGGGAGCATCCAAAGAAGCAGCACTTGCTGCATTAACTTCAAAAAATCCCCCGGATGTAATTTTTTGTATGGGTGATATGATCCTGATTGGAGTAATGAAAGCTGTTCATAAGTTAAACCTGAAAGTACCCGAGGATGTTGCTGTCATCGGTATCAGTAATGGCTTCATTCCGGAGATGTATAACCCCGTAATTACCTATGTAGAAACAAGCGGATACAAGCTCGGAAAACTGGCTTTTATACAAATGTTTGCCCGGTTAAAAAATGAAGAAGCTTCCGAAATCGTTTGCGTTGAATCAATGCTTGTAAAAGGAGGTTCTTTATAGCGCAGAAGCTTTGGCATTTCAATGGTAACAGGTATATTTAAACCTATCATTTTACTTGCCATGTCAAACTTCAGAATCAAGCTGTCTCTTTTCCTTAATTATTTTGTGTTTGCAATTTTGCTTAACAGTGTGGGCACTGTTATTCTGCAGGTACAGAATAATTTTGACGTATCAAAAGGTTCTGCCAGCATACTGGAAGCGTTCAAAGATTTCAGCATTGCCATCGCTTCTTTTTTAATTGCTTCTTATGTTAACAGGATTGGTTACAAAAAAACCATGCTGATTGCTCTGGCATTAATTTCTGTGATGTGTTTGCTGATTCCCTCTGTGAGCAGTTTTTTTATGACCAAACTATTATTTGCTGCCGCAGGTATTGGTTTTGCTTTAATTAAAGTTTCTGTATTTGCAACCATTGCTTTGGTAACTAAGAGTAAAAATGAACATCTGAGTTTAATGAATTTCCTGGAATCATTTTTTATGGTGGGAATTCTTTTGGGTTATTTTCTTTTTGGCTCTTTTGTAAATAATGACGATCCAAAATCGACAGAGTGGTTTAATGCTTACTATATTTTAGGAGGGCTTGCAATTCTGGCATTTATACTTTTGCTGTCAACTAAATTAGATGAATCAGAAATTAAAGCCGCAGAGCAGACAAAAACAGCAAGTGATGATTTTGTGGAGATGCTGAAACTGATACTCCTTCCGCTTGTACTGGTATTTATTTTCAGTGCATTCTTTTATGTAGTGATTGAACAGAGTATCATGAGCTGGTTACCGACTTTTAATAATGATGTATTAAAACTCTCTACCAGTTTAAGTATACAGATGGCAAGTATTTTATCAGGCTCTATTGCATTGGGACGTTTTTTGGCCGGACTTGTTTTACGAAAAATGGATTGGCTAATTGTACTGGTTGTTTGTTTACTGGCTGCCGCATCATTAGTAATACTCACTGTTCCTTTAACTAAAAATATTACCGGCATTGCTGTTAACAGTTTGGCAGATGTACCATTAGTTGCATTCCTGTTTCCATTGATCGGTTTGTTTCTTGCACCTATTTATCCTGCTATCAATTCTGTTATACTCAGTAATCTTCCTGCACATAAACATGGATCCATGTCTGGGTTGATCGTTGTGTTCTCAGCATTAGGAGGAACAACAGGATCTATTATTACCGGTCATGTGTTTGATGCCTATGGAGGACAGACAGCTTTTTATTTTTCATTGATACCAATCGGAATACTTATTATCCTGCTCTTTATTTTTAAACGCTTACAGCCAAAAGAAGGAGTTGTAGAAATAAAAATTTCAGGAGGGCATTAATTGTGGAGCAAAACCAACTGTTTGAATTGAGCCCTCTGTTTGAGGATGTACAGATGAGCTGCATCTTTCCTGATGGAAAGACATTTGTTGATTGTATACCAAAGCAATCACCCAAAACAATACTTCAGGTTTATATACAGGAAAAAAATACAGACGGCTTTAGTTTACATGAGTTTGTTGCGGCACATTTTGACCTGCCACATGTATTTGCCGGAGATTATCAAACAAACCCTGCCCAGAATGTAAAAGAACATATCCAGGAACTATGGACTGTTCTTACAAGAAACCCTGATGAAAAAAAGGGCTCATTGATTCCGTTGCCTAATCCATACATTGTTCCGGGAGGACGTTTTGGTGAAGTATACTACTGGGATAGTTATTTTACAATGCTTGGACTTGAAGCATCAGGCATGTATGATATGATTGAAAATATGGTGAATAATTTTTCTCATCTCATTCAAACAATTGGATTTATTCCAAATGGAAACCGCACCTATTATCTCGGCCGTTCACAACCACCTTTTTATTCACTGATGATTCAGTTAATGGCTTCTATAAAGGGAAAAGATGTCATGAGTATTTATCTGCAACCGTTGGAAAGTGAATATGCTTTCTGGATGAAAGGAGCAGAGGTGCTGAATGAAACAAAAAATGCCATACATCATGTGGTGCGAATGAAAAATGGTGAAATACTCAACCGTTACTGGGATTATAAAGACACTGCCCGCCCGGAATCATACAGGGAAGATGTAGAACTTTCGCACAGTACAACCCAATCACCCCAAGTATTGTATCGTCATTTACGTGCCGGCGCAGAATCAGGATGGGATTACAGTTGCAGATGGTTTAAAGATGAAAAATCTTTTTCCACCATTCACACAACAGAAATTATTCCTGTTGATCTGAATTGTTTGATGGTTCACCTGGAACAAACCATTGCAGAAGTGTATGATGTTGGTGGAATGGAAGATAAAGCAAAGCAATACAGGTTATTGGCTGAGAAGCGGAAAGAAGCGATCCGGAAATATTGCTGGAACAATGCAGTTGGTTTTTATACCGACTATGATTTTATATCCGGTAAAGCAAAACCGGCAAAAACATTGGCGGGAGTGGCACCTTTATTTTTTCAGATTGCATCACAGCAGGAAGCCGAAGTAACTGCAGCAGTTATTGAAAGGGAATTTTTAAAAGACGGAGGGTTGATTACATCTTTGCAAACAACAGGTCAGCAGTGGGATGCACCCAATGGTTGGGCACCTTTACAATGGATGACGATTGTAGGGTTGGATAATTATGGCCATCATGCATTGGCCGAAACAATTGCTGATCGCTGGATACAATTAAATACAGATGTCTTTAACCGAACAGGGAAACTGATGGAAAAATACAACGTCGTTGATACACATTTGGATGCCGGTGGTGGGGAATATACCGGGCAGGATGGTTTCGGCTGGACGAATGGAGTGTTACTGGCATTGATGGAGAAATACGAGAAAGCATGAAGTTGAATCAGTGAGAAAAGTGTGCAAGCAGCTTTAATTTTGGGAGATGTCTCGTTCCTCGACATGACGGCAGTTTGCGGCAAACCAACCACACTATAAAATCGGAGGGCGTCATTTCGACGGAGGAGAAATCTCAATGCACTCAAACTGCGAATAGAAAATAAGATTACTACCACTTTTCAATCTCTGGCCACAAATCAATCCAGGTTGAATTTAAAACAGAAATTAATTCATCTTTCTTTTTCCTGCTCCACTTCTTTAATTCCTTTTCACGGGCAATTGCCTCTTCAATTCTCCCAAAGTTTTCATAGTAAACAACTGTTGTGCAATTATACTTGTCAGTAAAACTTCCCCTGAAATAGTGTTCTTTATGCTGAAGAATTCGGGTTCTTAAATCAGAAGTAACACCAATATAAACAACACTTCTTAACTGGTTGGTCATGATGTAAACAGATCCGCCATGCTCCATAAACAGGTTTTTAACAAAATAATCTTATCCCTCCAGCAAAGCAAACCCATACGGAGGTAAGATCAAAAACTCATGATCCTGCCCAACAGTTATTGTCTGCTCAGTCCAGTGATCATACAATTCAACAGGAGGATTTCCATTTTCTTTGAAAGCAAACCATGTTAAATATGCTGCTTCACTGCTGAAGTTGAATACACAAAATAATCGTTGCTCATCTTTGCTCCGCAAGTAAGCTGCCACATGAATATTATGCGGCGTTAACCAGGTAAGATTGCTGTGATCTGCAACAACCGATATTTTTTTTCGGATATCCAAAAGCTTTTTTGTTGAGCTGAAAATGATCTGTTCAGTTGTTCCAGCCTGTTCTGTTTTTTTATTTTTCTTCCAGTCAATCATTGGACGATGCATCCAGCGGTTATCATAAATTTTTCCTTCTTCTTTTAGATAAGAGTAGTCATTTGTATATCCAAGCTCGTCACCATAAAATAACATCGGCACACCACCTAAGAAAAAACTATGTGCCTGCATCAGTAATATTTTTTGAATCGAAAGATCAATTGCTGCTTTATTCTTTTTATTCAATGCTTTTTCTAAGCCACACAAAGAAGCAAGTGAACCGCTGATTCTTGCATCACCTGTTTTGGGATTACTGGCGAACAGCGCACCAATAGCAGGGCTGTTTGGATGGGCGCCTGAATAATAATCTTTGAGAAACCTCCGGTGTGCATAGGAGTTATAACCAGCCTGTTCAATTGTTGCATCATCATAACCCAGGCCAATATCATCATGACAACGGGTATAAGTGATCCACGAAGTGCCATATGGTTTCTTGAGTAGTTCATGTTGTGCAGCCAGCATTACTTTGGTATCGCCT
>JBEBHT010000208.1:0-7440 GCA_040081135.1 Lacibacter sp.
GATAAAAATTTGTTAGCGTATTATGATATCTGTCTGTTTCACAAGGATGATAAAGATGTTGGCGAGGATTTTTTAGCAGTGGAAAGAAAGTACTTATAACTAATTTTAAAGAAGTAGAAAACGAATAAATTAACTCAGATGAAAAAATTAATCATCAATCTTTTGTCAAAAGCAGGGTATCAGGTTATCAATAAATCCAAAATCAATTTTACTGTCAATGATTTCCAGTATGAAGTGATAACGCCGTATGCAAATTATGCACCGTGGCTGAAGGATACTGAGTTTCAGACTATCTATAAAAAAATTAAAGATCATACATTGGTTGATATGTACCGCTGTTATGAATTGTGGCAGTTAACAGAAGAAATACATGCTATTAATCCTTCAGCCAGTTTTCTGGAGGTAGGTGTTTGGAAGGGGGGCACTGCAGGTATACTTGGCAGGAAATTAGCTTTATTGAATTCGGATGTGCCTCTTTATCTGGCAGACACATTTACGGGTATAGTAAAAGCTTCAGAAAAAGATGAATTTTATAATGGTGGAGAGCATGCGGATACTACTTTTGAAACAGTAGATACGTTAATGAAAGGCATTTACAACAACTATAAAATTTTAACCGGAATTTTTCCGAATGATACTGCACACCAGATTAACCCAGATGAAAAATTCGGGCTTTGTCATATTGATGTTGATGTTTATCAATCAGCTAAAGATATTGTTGATTGGATATGGGACAGGTTAATTATTGGTGGAATGATTGTTTTTGATGATTATGGTTTTCATACAACTACAGGTGTTACAACATATGTAAATGAACAGAAAAACTTGTCAGACAGAGCCATCATTTATAACTTAAATGGCCATGCAGTAATTATTAAAATTAAATAAGCAGTTTGTGTTAATTATTTAACTGCCGCACAATTTTTTCAAACTGAGGCTGGTAACAAAAATCATATCCATCTTTTCCTTCGGGAATAACATTGGGACATTCAAAACAAAGTTCCAGTACCCGTTTTACTTTCAGCGCTTCTGCAAGGGCAAAAGGGAAGGATTGATTGCCGATGAAAAATTTGCTTCCTGCAATTACTTGTGCCATTTCCAGAAAATTGGAAACGGCTTTATATTTCAGGGAGGGGATTGTCTGTTTCAGATCTTCATATTCTTCTTTCAGTCCAACGAAAGTAATGTTGGGATAGGCTTTCAGGAAATTATAGCTGATTCCGGGCGCCCTGTACCGGAAACTTCTGGCAATCACAATTTCATTATTAAATGAAGAGTCTGGAGTAACAGTTAACCAGGGTTTTCCTAAGTCGGCAGTAATGCCATACATATGGAAATACCAGCGGCAGATATGATTGGTATTGTAATCGAAGGGGAACTTGCGGAATTCATCCAGGTCATAATCAATCCGCTGATCGGTTAATACATCACATACTTCAAAACCGGGCTGGGCCAACAAAAGCGGAGCCAGCATTTCTACACTTTTCTCAGTTAAGATCTTGCCTTTGTTGGCATGCTTCATGCTTTTTTTGTAGAGCGATTTCTGGTTGATCTGCAGATGCAGATGAATTTTTTTTTCTCCGGCAAGGGCTTTCATGGCAGGGATGGCATAAATAATATCGCCCACCAAACCGAAATGTTTAAAATGAACAGCAGTTGGCTCTGTTGCAGGATAGAGGTTGGGCTGACTCAGCTTCGAAAGTGCTTTGGTGAAAAGTTTTCGTTTCGCCTCCTGTTTAAATACCGCAATATATAACCGTTCGAAAATGTTCATACGATGGTTTTCTGATCGGCTCAAAAGTAGCCATTTTACAGCATTGTAAATAGCTCAGCTTCCGGCACTCTCATTACACCATTAAAGGAAATGTGCTAACTTGCCACCGTTCGATTCCGCAGGGAAAATCACTGTCGGTTGAATGAATCAATAAAGCAATGGCTGTCTTATGCTCAGGAAAATAAACTTATTGTTTTACTATCTGTTCAGGTATCCTGCCTATAAAATTCAGTTGGGCAAAATTGGTTCTTCCACCCGTTTGATTAATCCAAAGATCGACGGGCATTCCCGCATTTTTATTGGTTCGAAAGTATATATCAGCGATAAAGGCTGGCTGGCCTGTGAACCTCTAACTGGTGATGAAAACTGCAGTCTTACCATTGGTGATGGTACTTATATCGGCAGGTTCAGTCATATTTATTCAACTTCTAAAATTGAGATCGGAAAGAAAGTGTTGATGGCAGATAAGGTTTATCTGAGCGATAACCTGCACAGTTATCAAAATATTGATCTGCCGGTTATTGATCAACCAATACGGCAAACAAGCCCGGTGATCATCGGCGATGGTGCATGGATAGGAGAGAATGTTTGTGTCATTGGTGCCAGTGTGGGTAAGAACAGTGTAATCGGCGCCAATTCAGTGGTGACAAAAGATATTCCTGATTACTGTATTGCTGTGGGTTCACCTGCAATTATCATCAAGCGTTATAATGCTGATACAAAACAATGGTGCAAAACAGATAAAGAAGGACAGTTCATTTAAGAAAAGGAGAATGAGTAAAAAAATATTAATAACAGGGGGTGCAGGTTTTATCGGTTCAAATCTTGCTTTACACCTGCTTCAGCATGGATATGAAGTAACGGTGCTGGATAACTTGAGTGAACAGATTCATGGGGCAGATCCTGAAACAACTTCGCCGTTATATACCTCGATTAAGGATAAGATTCATTTTATAAAAGGAACAGTTACTTCAGTTGAAGACTGGAAAAAAGCAATTGCTGATAATGAAACAATTGTTCATCTTGCTGCTGAAACAGGCACAGGACAATCCATGTACCAGATCAGTAGGTATGTGGATGTGAATATCGGCGGTACAGCTATTCTTTTAGATATTCTGGCAAATAACAAAACAAGTGTAAAGAAAGTAGTGATTGCATCATCAAGGGCAATCTATGGGGAAGGGAAGTATCTCTCAAAAGAATTGGGTATTGTGTATCCTGAACACAGAACATCAGCGTTGATGGATGCAGGGAATTTTGACGTAACCTATCCCGGTGCAAGTGAACCTTTGCAGTTAATTGCAACAGATGAGGAATCAAAAATACATCCATCTTCCGTATATGGAATTACCAAGTATAACCAGGAACAGATGGTGATGACGGTATGTCCGTCTATTGGTATTGCGCCTGTTGCTTTCCGTTACCAGAATGTATATGGGCCGGGACAATCTTTGAGTAATCCGTATACGGGTATTCTTTCCATATTTTCTACTTTGATCAGGAATAAAAAGCCCATCAATATTTTTGAAGATGGAAAAGAAACCCGTGATTTTGTATTTATTGATGATGTTGTAAGTGCAACATTTTTGGGTATTGAAAAAGAGGAAGCAAACGGACAGATATTTAATGTGGGTACAGGAGTGGCAACAACTGTTTCAGAAGTTGCAGCATTGCTGGTTGATTATTATAAAGAAGATGTGCCGGTACAGATATCAGGTAATTACAGGTTAGGCGATATCCGTCATAATTTTGCTGATATCAGTAAGATTGAACGGCTGCTTGGTTTTAAACCAAAGGTTGATTTTAAAACAGGATTGAAACGGTTTACTGATTGGGTAAACAGTCAGCAGGTGCAGAGCAGCAAATATGAAGAGTCTATTAATGAAATGAAGTCAAAAGGATTACTGAAATAAATGTTATGGCGAAAATTGGCTTGGTAACAGTTCTGTTTAAGAGTGATGATGTGCTGCCCGGTTTTTTTAAAAGCATTTCAGAACAAACACACAAGGATTATATTCTCTATCTCGTTGACAATTCTGTCAATGAAGTTTCCAATAAAGTGATTGAAAACTGTCTTGCTGAATTTCCTGTAACAGAATACAGGCATATAAAGAATACATCGAATGTTGGTGTGGCCGAAGGCAATAATATCGGCATCAAACAGGCTTTGGCTGATGCATGCACACATATCCTGATTCTGAACAATGATATTGAAATTGAACAGAACACTGCATTCAGTACCATGATTTCGTTGTGCGAAAAGAAAGGCGAGCATATTATTGTTACGAAAGTGTATTATTATTCCGACCGTAAAATATGGATGGCTGGCGGCAGTATGAATAAATGGCGGGCATTAGGCATTCACTATGGCTATAACAAAGAAGATGGGCCTGAATATAATGTACCCAAACATATTACTTATGCACCAACCTGTTTTATGCTGGTTGAAAGCAGTGTATTTGAAAAAGTGGGTTTAATGGATGAAAAGTATTTTGCCTACTACGATGATACAGATTTTGTATACAGAGCCTGTGAGAAAGGGTACAGGCTTTATTACGAACCTGCAATCACCATTCTGCATAAAGTATCTTCTTCATCCGGCGGCGATTCTTCTCTTTTTTATATTTATTATTCCAACAGGAACAAGCTTTATTTTATCCGAAAAAATTACAGCGGATTTATAAAGTATTTCGCAATAGCATATACGTTCTTAACAAGAATCACTTATTATATGCGCTTTAATAAAGAGCAGCGGAAAAAGTTAGTGCAGGCATTGAAAGATGGAATGAATTACCCGGTTTTGAAGAGCTGAGTCGGGTTTGCTTATGCTAACGAGGGGATGATTTTCTTTATAATATTTTCCCAGTAATAGAATCCATAATATTCAGCAGGAGTATCTGTTGAGGTGTTACTGTTGTCAACAATTGCTTTTGTGAAACTTTCCCAGTCATTATCTGCAACCATTACGAGTTTACCATCACATACGTTTTCTTCAATACCAATCGCCCCGCTTTTTGTGGAGATAACGGTTGTACCAAATGCAATTGATTCGATCATTTTTGTTTTTACGCCACCACCGCTTTGAACAGGATTGAGAAAAAGATCGGCTGATTTAAAATAGAGTTCAATATCATCAACAAATCCTGCATAATGAATATGTTGATTCTTCCATGCTTTCAATTCATTCAGTACAGCAGGAAGTCTTTTGCCGGCAACAAGAATATTATACTGAAGGGATGATTGCAGAAGGAGCGGATTGATCTGCTCAAGAATGATGTTTAAAGCATCCAGGTTGGGTTTGTAGTCTAACAAGCCATTAAAAAACAAAAGGCTGTGTTGTGGGTTAAAACCATGTTTGCTGCAAACAAGTTCTTTGAATTTCTGTTTATCCAAAGGCATTGACTTTTGATTAATACCATAAGGAACCAGTAAACATTTTTCAGGCTTCAACTGCAGTTGCTGAATCATCCATTGCCTGTCTTCTTCTGAAATACAAAAGACAGCATCAGCTTTTCGTAACACCCAACTTTCATATAATTTTAAAACAGACCACCAGCTTTTGCCAAGCGTTCTGAAACGTTCGTATTCGATATTATGAGTATGAACGATGAGTTTGATATTACAGCTTTTCTTCAGTAACCATCCCAGCCATCCAAGATAAGGATGCTCAATAATAACCGTATCAATCTCCTGCTCTTTGATCAGCTTCTGTATGCGGAAAAACGAACTGATATCTGCATATCTGGATCTGCTCTTTTTCAGCAAGGGATGAAAAGAATAATTCTTCGCCAGTGAAGCATCATTGTCAGCTGTACCTGCAACATGTAAAACACATTGCTCACCCAGCGATTGGTTGAACTGAGCAATGAATTTTTGTCCGCCGGAAAAAAAAGGAAGATACTGGTAGGGTACAATGTTCAATACCTTCTTCATGTTATGCCTGCTTACTTGTTTTCCAGGCCATGAACAAACCGCCAAATACAATTAAGTAAGTAAGAATAGCTGCAATTAAATCAAGTCTGTCGCCTAATTTATAAGAGTAAGGTTCAAACCTGAATTCAATTTTATGTGTTCCTGCAGGAATGGCTAAACCACGCAAAGCATAGTTTGTTTTTACAATCTCAGCTTTTTTTCCATCGATGAATGCATTCCATCCTGCTGTATAATATACTTCACTGAATACAGCAAACTGGTTACTGTTGGCCTGTGATTCGTAGTTGATGATATCGTTTTTATTTTCAATCAGCTTAATGCTTGATGCCGAATCATAAACCGGTGCGTTTGGAATCAGCGATTTGAATTTCACCTGTACAACCGCTGTATCACGCAGATCAGTGCTGTCCAGTGCTTTCATTTCTTCTTTTCCATTTTCAACATATTTTATTCCTTTCACCAGCCAGCAGGGACCAAAATTTTCCGGATTCATTTGTGCAACAGGCTGACCGTTTTGCGGATTCTGTACAATGAAATATTTAGTATTGAGCATATTCAATACCTGCATATTGTTTTTGCCGATCTGGTTTTCAATCAGGTCCTGGTAAATCTGCAGCTTGGCAGGATGATAACCACCAATTGAATTATGATGATAGGAAGTAATCGATTCATTGGTGAAATCAACAGTTGTATTGAACACACGGTAATAACCTTTATCCTGTTTAATCATTTTATCTGCATCCGTCATGGCAAATGCATTGTTAAACTCATCGGGATCAACAAAAGTGTTTTCATTAAGATAACGTCTTCCAACAGTTAATAAATCAAACGAACTCAATACAAGCAATATCGCCATCACCGGAACAGGCTTCAGCTTTTTATTTGTTGCTAACCAGATTACGATCAATGTAAGCGCAAGCAGGATAATGGTTCTGATAAGATCACTTCCAAACAATCCTCTTCTATCGGCCTGAATGGCTGTGATAAAACTTTTACCAAATGTTTCAGCCTGTTGCTGCATTTCAGGAGTTGGTTGTTTACCCTGAGCTGCCTGCTGCAGCATGGCACCACTCATGTTTTCTTTTATTCTTGCATCATTCGGTGAAACATAGTCGAACGTAAAATATAAGTAACCAAGAATTACAACAAGAACACCTGCCGCAATAGCGGTTTGTTTAAATGCTTTTTTTACAGCCTCAACAGTTGCGGTTCCAAACAACAGGTTATTTGCTGCGACAGTTGCCAGTATTACAAAACATAATTGCGGTAACACCAAACCCATGGAAGGTGCACGGAATTTTTTATACAGTGGTAAGTAATCAAACAGGAAGTAGTTGATGAAATCAACATTACTGCCCAATGCAAGGATGATTCCAAACAAACCTGCAGCAAACAAACTCCATTTCAGCCATCCCTTTTCAAAGAACATGGCAAATACAAATAACAGGATGATCACAGCACCAAAATAAACAGGACCCGAAGTTGGTTGTTGTTTTCCCCAATAGGAAATGCCATTTGCATTTTGTAATGCCTGGTCTTCAGGGTATCCAACTTCCATCAGCTTATCAGCGAACTTTGATGTTTTGTATTCATTACCTCCATTACTTCCGCCATAAATTCCGGGGACCAATAAGGTAAATGTTTCAGTAAGACCAACACTGTATTTAAAAGCATAGTCTTTATCCAGGCCGCCACTGGTTGTATTCTTATCTTTTGTTTCTTTTAATTCACTT
>JBEBHT010000209.1:0-7393 GCA_040081135.1 Lacibacter sp.
CAAAAAATTAATAAGAAAGATACAGTGCCGCCTCCTCTCTTTGGGAGAGGAGGTTGGGTGGTGAGGCTTCTCAAACCATTTCAATACATCTACGCCATTTACGCCATGCTTTTATTCGTGGTGATCATGTTGCTTGTTTTTCCTTTTGTTGTTGCAGGTTCTTTCTTTGGAAAAATAAAGGGTGGGAATATTGTAATGAGCATTGCAAGGGGCTGGGGCGACGTGTGGTTGTTCCTGCTGGGCATTTATCATGTGCGGATTGTAGAACAGGAAATCAGGGAACATCAGCCATACATTTTTGTAAGTAATCATAATTCATACATGGATATTCCGCAGATGCTGAAATCTGTACGTCGTCCGTTGCGTATTTTGGGAAAAGCAGAAACAGGTAAAGTGCCCATATTCGGAATCATTTACAATGCAGCGGTTGTGCCGGTTACAAGAGGCAGTGCAGAAAACAGGGCAAGAAGTGTAAAAACATTAAAGGCTGTGCTGAGTAAAGAAATTTCTATCTATATCGCACCGGAAGGAACTTTCAATATGACTGACAAACCATTGATTCCTTTTTATGATGGTGCTTTCCGCCTTGCTGTTGAAACACAAACATCCATCAAACCAATGCTCTATCTTGATGCAGTAAAGCGCTTGCACTGGAGCAGCATCTTTGCCTTTTCTCCCGGAAAATTAAGAACGGTTTATCTGGAAGAAATTTCTCCCGCCGGTTATACAGCTGATCAGCTCAAACAGAAAGTTTATGAAGTGATGGAGAAGAAACTGGTGGAGTATAAGGCGAGTTGGATTGCAAGCCCCCCAACCCCCTGAAGGGGCAGTAAATACACACGCCGATTGATTTCATTCTTCCTTAATTTTATCGACTCATGCATTTATCGACTAATGATAATAATAGTGATGGTAAACTTTCGGAGTTATTCTCCCCTTTAGGGGCTGGGGGTGTCTTTGCTGATATCATCATACCACTTGCTCTTCCCCGGAATTATACATGGAGCATTCCTGAACGTTTCTACGAACAGGTAAGGGTAGGTGTGCGTGTGGAAGTGGAACTGCGGAAGAAACGTTATGCAGGTGTTATTAAAAGTCTGCACAACAACAAACCTGCAGCATTTGAGCCAAAGGGAATTCTGAATGTGCTGGATGTTGAACCCATCATACATGAACAGCAGTTGAAGTTGTGGGAATGGATCGCCAACTATTATTTATGTTCCGAAGGTGAAGTGATGGCCGCTGCATTGCCTGCACATTTTAAATTAAGCAGTGAAACCATTCTCATGTTTAATGAAGAAATCGGGGAAGATTTTTCTACACTGGATCATGATGAATATTTAGTTGCTGAAGCATTGCTCATTCGTAAAGAACTGAAGTTGCCTGAAGTGCAGATGATCCTTGACACGTCGCATGTATACCCGGTGGTAAAGCGGTTGATTGAAAAGCGTGTTTGTTTTGTATGGGAATCATTGAAAGAAACCTATTCAGCTAAAAAGGAAACCTTTGTTTTACTCAATCCACAATATGATAATGAAGATCAGCTGAGTGATTTGCTGAACAACTGGAGCCGTGCACCCAAGCAGATGGAATTACTGTTGAGTTATCTGCATCTCATCAAAACAGAAGGTGAAGTAAGCAAAACTGCTTTGCTGAAAAAAAGCGGTGCCAGTGATGCACAGTTGAAAGGGCTGGTAGAGAAAAACATTTTATTCTTAGAGAAAAGATCGGTTGACCGTTTGCAAAACCTGCCGAGAAATGTTTCCATTGATTTTGAATTAACAGAAGCACAGCAGCAATCCGTTGATGAAATCAGGAAAAGCTTTGAAACAAAACCTGTTTGTTTATTGCACGGTGTAACAGGAAGCGGTAAGACATTACTTTACATTAAACTTATTGAAGAATACATCAAGAAAGGAAAGCAGGTATTGTACCTGTTGCCCGAGATTGCATTAACAGCACAGATCATCCGCCGCCTGCAAAAACATTTTGGCGGATACATTGGTATTTATCACAGCAAGTTTAACCAGAACGAGCGGATTGAAATCTGGAACAAAATCAAAACAGGTGAAATGAAAGTGGTGCTGGGTGCAAGAAGTTCTCTGTTTCTTCCTTTTGCTGATCTTGGTTTGATTGTTTGTGATGAAGAACATGATGGGTCTTACAAACAGCAGCAACCAGCTCCCCGTTATCATGCAAGAGATGCAGCTGTATATTATGCCAATGTAACAGGTGCGAAAGTATTATTGGGAAGTGGCACACCAAGTGTTGAAACTTATTACAATACCCAAACAGAAAAATATGGTTTGGTTGAATTGAATGAACGTTATGGTGAAGGAGAATTACCAACCATTGAACTCATCGATACCAAACCACTTTTCAAGCAAACAAAAGAAAAAGTAATGATTGCTCCTGCTTTGCAGAAAGCAATTGAAGAATCATTACAACAGAATAAACAGGTGATTTTATTTCAGAACAGGAGAGGCTATACGCCGCACCAGGTTTGCAAAGCCTGTGGCTGGATTCCGCATTGCCGTTACTGTGATGTGAGTTTAACCTTTCATAAGTTCAAAAATAAATTACAATGTCATTACTGCGGAACAGTATACCCAACTTTTACAACCTGTGAAGCCTGCGGCAGTCATGATTTTATGCAGCTGAATTTTGGTACAGAGAAAGTGGAAGAGCAGTTACAGGAGTTATTTCCCAAAGCAAAGATTGCAAGGATGGATTATGATACTGTAAGTGGTAAAACTGCACATGATCAGTTGATTCAGCAATTTGAACAGCACAAAATTGATGTGCTGGTAGGAACACAGATGGTGGTGAAGGGTTTGGATTTTGAACATGTGAATCTTGTGGGCATACTCGATGCAGACAGTTTATTAAGCTTTGCTGATTTCCGTGTGAATGAACGTGGCTTTCAGTTAATGGAACAGGTGAGTGGCCGGGCAGGAAGAAAAGATGCATTGGGGAATGTATTGATCCAGGTGGCGAATATTAATCATCCTGTGTTGAAATATGTAAAGGCGCATGATTACAAATCTTTTTTTGCGGAAGAGATTAATGGAAGGAGACAGTTTTTTTATCCGCCGTTTTCACGACTCATTCAGTTAACCTTCCGCCATAAATTCAAAGAAGTAGTGGAAGCAGCCTCACAGATGGTGGCAGAAAATATGAAACCTTTGCTGGGGAATTATATGGTTGGTCCGGCAGAGCCTGTGGTGAACCGTGTACGCAACCAGTATCTCATGGAACTGGTATTGAAACTGCCGAAGGATGCACAGTTGCTTCACCAGGCAAAAGAAATGATCTTAGCACAGACAGTGCATTTACATAATCATGCAAAGTTTAAAAGTGTGGTGATGATTGCTGATGTGGATAAGGTGTAGAAGATAGATGATCTGCAAAAAAATAAAGCGCAGAATAACAATCCTGCGCTTTCCAATACTCTCCTTAATTTTATCGTATTGCTGTAACTCCCTTCTTATTTTTCAACTCTTCAATTTCAGTTTTCAGCTGATTGATTTGCTGCTGCTGTTCAATGATGGATGCAACTAGTACAGGTATCAGACTTGTTTCATTGATCGTTGAGATGGTTGCATTTTTGTAATTGTTCTTTCCCAGCATGTAAGGGATTCTTTTTTCTTTCACCAGTTCAGGAAATACCGCCTGTATATTCTCTGATAAAAAGCCATACTGTTTGCCTGCCTGCAGGTTCAGCTGTTTGTATTGTTTGGTATTGTATTCAAAACTGATGGGTTTTAACTGTGTGAGTTTATGAACCGGGTTGCTGATGGAACTGATATTCAGTTTTGTCTGCTGATCATTCAGCGCCTGTGAAAAAACAGCAGTTGAAATAAAAGATGATAATATAAAGAATGCGAAATGCTTTATAGATATAGACATGAGAATTAATATTTAATGATTTATAAACAGGTTACCTGTAATTGCCAAGAGCCATTACAAGAAATTATGTGATTGAAAATGGTATGAGTTTACGCCTGTTTGGGAGGAGGAGTGGGATTGGAGAGGTTGACCTCTTCTGCAAACGATGAATTGGAGCAAACAGGCTTATTATTTTGGCCACTTAATTCTGTGGAAATATAATTGACAGCAGCTGTAAATTTTGGAGAGTGTTCTTTTGATTCTGACTCCTTTTGTTCTTCCTGTTGCCTGCTGCCTTCTTCATCCGTATTAATAAGAAGTTCAATGTCAGCATACAAATCAGTAAATGGAATGACGACTGAAATGCTGTTTAAAGCAAATAGAAAGATGAGGGATATGGAAAGCGATTTCTTTGTCAACAGAAGATAATTTTCGATGTGCAAATTTAAGCCTAACAGGCTGTATAAATCAATTGAGGGTGATTATTTAATCTTTATTTAAGAAATTATTTTTCTCTTTTCTTTTGGTTCGCTGAAAAAAGGAAAAGGGTAGTTTCCCGGCAACCACACAAACACTATTACGGGAAATACCGGTACATCTCTTTTCTTGGTAACACCCTTACTAATTCAACTATATTGTTGGTAAAGAAAAATCCAATTCTGTAGTCGCCTATACGAATTCGGTATGCATTCTTGTAACCAGTGAGTTTTTTGCAATTGGTCAGTTCTGACAGACTCTTTGCATGATTTATATCTTCAATAATTTCAGCAATCTTTTGCTGATTAAAGCCTGAAAGTTTTAAGCTGTCTTTTTCAAAACTTCTCCTGATAGAGATTTTCATTTGGCAGACTTGATCTTCTTAAGAAATGCATCTTTTTCTTTTGCAGTCAGAAGTTTACTTTTCTTGCCCTTCTGCATGGCATTATAAAGAGCCTGCTCTTCATGTGCTTCCGTCATGTAGTCAATCTCAAGGCTTTCAAGGAATGCTTTTACAATCTTCTCTTCCTTCTTGGTTTTTGTTTTTACAACCAGTTCGGCCATAACATTACTTTTTTCAAATTTACAATTTTATCATATCCCTGTAATAGTAAACTTTCACTCCTATGTTTCCTCCCTTCGCTGCTTTGATCATTGCCTTCGCCACATCAGCAGCCTGTATGCCTTTATACTTTGATGGAATTAAAAAAGAAAAAAACTGAAAAACTTTTTTGCCAATGCTTTCTCCCGTGCGTTGCTCTTTCCGGTTGCCCAACAGAAAGGAAGGACGAAACACATGAAAGCTATTGTATTTGTATGTGGCAATTACTTCTTCCACTTCGCCTTTCAGTCTTGAGTAAAAGATGGAAGATTTTGAATTGGCACCTGCAGCTGAAACCAGTAAGTATTGCTGAAATCCTGCTTCTTTGCCAAATCTTGCTGCATTTACAGGGATATCAAAATCAATGGTCCGGTATAAAGCTTTATCACCTTTTACATTGGCATTGGTGGTACCGATGCAGCTGAAGATGCAATCGCCTTTGCTGAGTTTGGATTGATAATCGGCATAGTTGCTGAAATCGGTGATACATACTTCCAGCTTTGGATGCTGGAGTTCTATAGGTCTTCTTACAAGCACTCTTACTTTGGTAAAAGCATCGTCGTTCAGTAATTGTTCCAGCAAATGAGAACCGACTAAACCGGTTGCTCCCAGAACTACTGCTGTTTGTCCGTTCATAAATTGTTTATTTTGCAGCTGTATGCAAGTTCATCAAAATATTTCACTGCAGCAATACAATACATTTGGAATTGATGTAAAGGCAAAATTGTTTGCTGATTTTTCTTCGCTGCAAAAACTGCAGGAAATTTTAGCCTATGCAAGGCAGTTATCGCCCAATACTCAAAAGTTGATTCTTGGCGGAGGTAGTAATCTTTTATTCACCAACGATGTGGATGGATTTGTACTTAAGAATGAGATCGGTGGAATCGAACAGGTAAAAGAAGATGGAGACTTTGTTTACTTACGGGCCGGTGCAGGTGTAAACTGGCATTCATTTGTGCAGTATTGTGTGCAGCAGAATTTGGGTGGAGCAGAAAACCTGAGTTTGATTCCTGGTAATGTGGGAGCAAGCCCTATGCAGAATATTGGTGCTTATGGTGTAGAAATAAAAGATTTGTTTGAAGAACTGGAAGCTTATCATCTCAATGACAAATCAGTTGCAAAGTTTTCAAACAGTGATTGTGCATTTGGCTACCGTGAAAGTGTGTTCAAACACCAGTATAAAAATCAGTTTGTAATTCTGAATGTAACCTATAAGCTGAGGAAGAAACCATTGTTCAATACCAGTTATGGTGCTATCAACGAGGAACTGGAACAGATGGGTGTAAAAGAATTATCAGTGAAAGATATTTCGCAGGCAGTGATCAATATCCGTTCTTCCAAATTACCCGATCCGAAAGTGATTGGTAATGCAGGAAGCTTTTTCAAGAACCCATCCGTCAGCAAAGAAAAATATCATGAGCTGCGGAAAGAGGTTCCTTCAATTGCTGCTTATGCCAATGCAGATGGCAGCATGAAACTGGCAGCTGGCTGGTTAATTGAGCAATGCGGTTGGAAAGGTTACCGAAAAGGCGATGCAGGCTGTCATGCAAAACAGGCATTGGTGCTGGTTAATTACGGACAAGCAACAGGCAAAGAAATGTATGATTTGAGTGAAGAGATTTTGCAAAGTGTTAAAACAAAATTTGGTGTGGAGTTGGAAAGAGAAGTGAATATAGTATAGCCGGTAGTCTTTAGTCTCTGTAGCCGATAGTAGTTAAAGAAGTTGGCTAATGACTAATCACTAACAGCTATCGGCTTTCTTCAACTCACCACCCAACTCATCACCAGTTCTTTCATAAAACGGTAATGCACCGTCAATGAAAGCGGATCAAATTTCTGAAACTGGCAGATCAGTTTTCCTTCTTCATCATTGCCTTCGATATTCTGAATAGTCATGTGCTGACGAAAATCAACGCCACCATCACCAAACCATTTGAACATCGATTCTTTGGTGCTCCATAGCAATGTTGCCAGTTGCAGAAGCTGGGCTGTACTCATCTGTTCATCGAGGAACATTTTTTCTTCATCGGTTAAAAACTTATGACTGATGCGGAAGATTTTATCCGTGGGATGTTCAATATCTACACCAACCCGTTGTTTTGAGCTTACAATTGCTGCTGCATAATTACCGCAATGCGAAATGGAGAAGTGATATTTCTCATCGGGCAGAAAAGGCTTTCTTGTATCAGCAATTAAGATTTCAGACAAAGGAAAATCTTCAAACAGGGTTGGGAGCAGATAACGGCCGGCCAGGTGCTGCAAACGTTTATGCGGATGCGATACATCTCTTTTTAACGGCACTTTTTCCAGGAAAAAATCTTCCCCTTCTTCAATATGCCAAAGCCCTACTTTTGTGGCGCTGTTGATAGTATGTTGATAAACGAGCGGCATCTCTGTGATTTAGAAATTACATTGCAGCACTGAATA
>JBEBHT010000210.1:0-7374 GCA_040081135.1 Lacibacter sp.
AGATCCATTGCTTATGGGTATTATCCCCGGTTTAAAAGAGTATGAGGAAATCAATTTCAATGGAAGTTTTACATCTGCCAATACAGACAGTGCATTAAGCCTGCATGCTTCTGTTCCTTACCTGGCATATCAGGATAACAGGATAAGGCATGGCAGTGTTGATGTTGCATCAAAAAATGAACGCCTCAATTACGATGTAAAATTTGATACACTGCATACTGCCTCCGGTATTTTTTATGCCACACGGTTAAATGGTAGTGCTGCACATGATAGCATCATGATCAATGCCCTTACACAGGATAACAGAGCAAAAGACTGGTTTGGATTAAAAGCATCTTTATCAGAAAAAGGTAGAAATTATTCATTCCGGTTAAAAGACAGTTTGCTGCTTAATTATGAAAGATGGAATGTGGCCGCAGATAATTATATCAGCTATTCACCACAGGGATTGATTATTCATCATTTCGTTTTATCAAGCGATACTTCAAAAATTTCTATCAACAGCATGCAGGAAATTGTAAACAGCCCCATTGACATTCTCATTGATAATTTCAACCTGAAGAGTATCAGTTCTATTCTGAATAACGATACTGTTTTTGTTTCCGGGGTGATGGATGCAAAAATGGAAGTGAGCGAATTGGATAAAAAATTGCCTGCATTTACAGGAAACCTTACGGTGACCGATCTTGCTTTAATGCAACAACCTGTAGGTACACTTACAGCCACCGCATCAAAGCAATCTGAAAATAATGTTACAGCTACTATGACACTGAATGGTAACGGAAATGATATTACAGCCAGGGGAAATTATTACTTAAACAATGAAGAGCAGCAGTTTGATGCAACGGCAGATATTAAAAAACTGAGCATGGCAACACTGCAGGGCATCAGCAGGGGCACTTTGAAAAGTGCCACAGGAAATATCTATGGCGATTTTACTGTGAACGGAAAGTTTGCTGACCCCAGGTGGAAAGGAGGGTTGAATTTCGATACCACCAGGTTTACGGTTACTCAATTAGGTACGCCATTTAAAGTTGACAAGCAGAAAATTGTATTTGATTACCCGGTTGTAACCTTCAACAATTTTATCATTAAAGATTCAATTGATCATCAATTGAAAATAGATGGGACTGTAGCTGCCAACCAAACAAAAACGTTTGACATCAACCTTGGTATTACCGCCAAAGATTTTATACTGATGAATGCACCCAAGAACATTCAAAGCGAGTTTTATGGATTTGCTGCGGTAGATGCGGATATAAGAATTACAGGGAGTTCAGTTTCTCCAACTATTGAAGGCGATATTGCTGTAAAAGATAAAAGTAATGTTACCATTATTATCCCTGAAAAAAGTTATGCCAAAGATGATGGAAAAACGATTGTACGTTTTATAGACAGAGATACGTTTGATATCAATCCACCGGCAATTCCTTTTGTTGAAGAGAAAGAAGTGAAATCAAACTTTGCCCAATTTCTGAATTACAACCTGAACCTTGAAGTAAAAAAAGAAGCAGCTTTAACGATTGTAATTGACCCCGCAACCGGCGATGAAATTAAAGTGCAGGGCGATGCACAACTGAATGCAGGTGTTGATCCTAACGGCCGTATTGTGCTTTCCGGAAATTACGAACTCGACAAGGGATACTATATTTTTCACTACCAGTTTCTGCAGCGTAAGTTTATGCTTGAAAAAGGCAGCACCATCATTTTTGCCGGAGAACCCATGCAGGCGCAAATGAATATTACCGCTGCTTACACAGTTAATACTGCTGCCGTGGATTTGCTGGGCAATGAGGTTGGTAGTGTTGATCCGCTGCTGGCAAATTCCTTCAATCAAAAAATTCCATTTAAGGTTATACTTTATTTAACCGGTAAGCTCAGTAAGCCCACTATAAAATTTGATATACAATTGCCCGATGAAAATACGGTGATCAGCAGCGACCTGCGAACAACCATTGAAAACAAACTTACACAGATACGGGGCGATGAATCTGCAACCAACAAACAGGTGTTTTCTTTACTGTTACTGGGCCGGTTTGTGAGCGAACAAAGCAGTGATTTCTTTAAGGGCAACGGCGATAATTTCAGCGACATTGCCCGCCAGAGTGTGAGTGGATTTTTATCATCGGCATTAAATGAAATTGCAGGCAATCTGTTAAAGGGCATTGATATCGACCTTAACCTGAATACATACCGTGATTACAACAACGGTGGCAATGAACAACGAACCGATCTGAATATAGCTCTAAGCAAATCTTTTTTGAATAACAGGTTAACAGTAAGCCTGGGCAAAAATTTTGGTGTACAGGGACAGGATGCCGCATCCAGTGCAAATAACAGTTTTATACCTGATGTTACCATTGGTTATAAACTTTCTAAAGATGGAAAATATTTATTAAAAGCATACCGTAAAAACCAGTTTGAAGTAGTGCTGGATGGTTACGTGGTTGAAACAGGACTTGGCTTTGTTGTAACCATGGACTATGATCAATTCAATGAACTCTTCAGAAGAAATAAAAAAAAATAGATTTTAAAAAGAGCAGATGAAAGGAACGTATTTAATAATGTTGATTTTAATGCTGGCTGCATCTTCCTGCAGTGTGCGGCGCTTTTTGCCTCCGGGTGAAAAGTTGTACAGAGGTGCAACGATCATTGTTGAAAAAAATCCAGAGGAAAAAAAATCAAACAGGCAACTTAAGAAATATATTAAACAGGCAGTAAGTCCAAGACCAAATAAATTTTTACTGGGTCAGCCTTATAAAGTGTGGTGGTGGTATGTAATTGGCGAACCCAAAAGTGAAAAAGGGTTACGTCCTTTCTTACGTGGAAGATTAGGCGAACCTCCTGTACTCAGCAGCAGGGTAAATGCTGTTGTTACTGCAGAGAATATGCAATCGTTTATGGAGAACAGCGGATACTTTCATACAACCGTGCAGGGCGATACTGTAAACAAAAGTTATTTCACAACTGCCATTTACAAAGCAAAAGTGGAACCGCAATATCATTTAAAAAGCATTACATGGGTAAGCGACAGTTCAGCACTTTTAAAATTATTAGAAGAGCGGCAGAAAAGAGGCATTTTAAAAGTTGGACAACCATATCGTTTAAGTGATATTAGTGCCGAAAGGGACCAGCTTGATCTGTACCTTAAAACAAAGGGCTATTATTATTTCAATCCCGATTACCTGATGGCTTATGCCGACACAACCATTGGCAACAGGCAGGTTGATCTGTTTTTAAATGTAAAGAAAACTACTCCTGAAGCTGCGAAGTTTCCATATACGATCAACAGAATTACGGTATTCCCCAACTATTCACTTGCATCAGCTCAATTAGATACCAGTGTTGCAGGAGCAATAGAATATGAAGGATTGCTTATTAAAGATTCGGCGAAGGTTTTTAAGCCGTCACTCTTTGCAACTGCTATTACTTACAGCCCGGGCAGTATGTACAACAGCCGAACACAGAATTCAAGTTTAAACCGTTTAATCAACCTGGGTGCTTTTAAATTTGTGAAAAGCCGCTATGAAGCAGTCAAGGATTCGGGAGAACTGCACCGGCTGAATGTGTACTATTATCTTACACCAGCCAAAAAGAAATCGCTGCAGGGCGAACTGGATGCTTTTACAAAAGAAAACAATTCAGTAGGAGGGCAATTGAGTGCCAACTGGAAAAACAGGAATGTTTTTGGAGGAGCAGAATTGCTGACTGTAAAAGCCTATACAGGTGTTGAGTTGTCCATTGTAGATTCGCTGCGCAATAATAACAGCTTCAGACTGGGTGGAGAAGTGAGTATAAAATTTCCACGCTATGCTGTGCCATTTATTAAGATCAAAGAAAATAATTTCTATCCGCCTAATACCAATTTATTACTTGGGTATGAGCTATACCGCAAGCAATTGTTTTACACAAAAAATTTATTTCGCCTGCAGTATGATTTTAGCTGGAAGAGAAATATTCGTACCGAATTTACGTATGCACCGGTTGCTTTAAGTTATTTAAATGCAAGCAATGTAACAGATACATTTTATAAGCAGGCGCTTATTACACCCGCCATTTTGCTCAATGTATATTCTGAAGCAATCATTGGCAGTTATTTTTCGTATTCATATAATAACGCAAGAGGCAGGCAAAGAAATAAATTGTATTTCAATACAAGTATCGATCTGTCGGGAAATATTGCAGGGCTGGTAACCGGGGCAAAAACATTCAGGGAAAAGAAAATATTCAATACACCGTTTGCACAGTATGTAAAAACAGATTTTGCCCTGCATTATACACGAGCATTACCGAACAAATGGGAGTGGGCAAACCGTTTGCAGCTGGGTATCGGAATTCCTTATAACAACTCTGCATTGCTACCGTTTGCAAAACAATACATCATTGGTGGTTCCAGTTCGATCCGTGGTTTCAGGGTACGTAATCTGGGGCCGGGAACTTACCGGCCAACGGCAGAGGACCAGCGCTTTTTCCAGATCATTGGTGGAGATTATAAATTTCTTGTCAACTCCGAAATAAGAATTCCCATCACATCAGTTCTGAGTACAGCCGTGTTTGTTGATGCCGGTAATATATGGACAAAAGATACCTTACTCTTTGGCCCCGCCGGGCAACTGAGCAAAAACTGGTATAAAGAATTGGCTGTTGCAACAGGTATTGGTTTACGTTTTGATGCGAAAGTACTTGTGATAAGAGCTGACCTTGGCATACCCTTACGAAAACCTTATTTGCCGGATGGACAGAGATGGGTACTTAACCAGATTAATTTCGGAAGCGGTTCATGGAGACGGGAAAATCTGATTTTAAATATTGCATTGGGATTACCTTTTTAAAAACACTTAATAAAAGTATCGTGAAAAAATACCTCTCAATAATTGCGGTGATTCTTATACTGGGCGCAGTTGGCGGCTGGTTCTACTGGCAGCAGAATAAAAAGAGCATCATTAAAGATTCTATTAAAGATGCCGTAAGTAAAGGAACTGACAGTTTGTATTATATCCATTACGACAGTTCTTTCATTGACGAAATAAACGGCAATGCTTCTTTTTATAATGTTACGCTGCAGTCTGATTCTCTGCAAGCACAATTGCTGTTGTTTGATACTGCTTCTGCAACCAGCATTTATAATGTACGCATTGATGAAGTAACTGTAACAGGAGCCAACATTAAGGGGCTGCTGAGCAATACATTTGTAGAAGCAAATACCATCCTGATTAAACACCCGGTTGTGTATATCATCAACTCAGGCAAAAAAGAAGAAAAGAAACTGAACAGTAATGACAGCCTGGCCATTTACGAGAAGCTGCTGGGTAAATTTACAAGCATCAACGCCAACTCAATTATCATTGAAAATGGTTACTTGAATTTTACAGATAAAACGGGAGAAGCCAATACGGCCCTCAGGAATATCAATATACAGTTGAAGAAATTCAGAATAGACAGTACAAAGAATTTTCAGAATATCCTCAGCTATTTTGTAAAAGATGTGGTGGCCAAGGTAAACGAAGTTTACATTAAAGGCGATAAAAATGAGGCAACATTTTCAGAAGTGGAATACAATGCCCCCGGAAAATTTATGCACCTGAAAAAATTTCAGCAAAAAAACAGTGCAGATAAAATTGTATTCGATATCAACAATACAACCATCAGCAATATTTCTACCAATGCATTTATCATGCGCCAGCAGTTACAGGCCGAAGAACTTACAAGCGATGGCGGCATGCTTACTTTTTACATGAAGCAAACCAAAAGTGCAGACTCTGCCAGAGAAGAAATAGAAATGGAGAATAATTATTTTGATGAGGCAGTGGTAAACAAAGTATCGGTGGGCAACACAAAAATACTCATCTATAACAAGGCCAAACCCGGCAAAGCACCCATCACTATCAACAATGTAAAATTCAGTGCCAGCGATATTCAGAAATTACATTCGGGCACCAATATCAAAAACCTCATCAGCAGCAGCAACTGGAAATTATCAGGAGATGGATTTTCATTTCTAACAGAAAATAAAATCTACAAAATGAGTGTGGGTGCTTTTGATATTAACAACACCAATGCTTCCATGCGTATAAGAAGTTTTACGCTTAAGCCGCAGTTAAGCGAAGCTGTTTTCAGTAAACGCCTCACCCACGAGAAAGACCTGTTTAATCTTGAATTTAATAACATTGTGCTCAACGGCATTAACGTAAAGATGCTGATTACACAGTTGAGGCTGGAAGCAGCAACAGCAACCGTTCAACCCGTTATGAAAATTTACAGGGATAAAACGATTGCCGACGACATGAGCAGTAAAGTGGGGAATTATCCGCATCAGTTACTGCAAACAATTAAGTTCCCTCTGAGTATAAAAAAACTGCATGTAAAAAACGGCATAGTTACTTATACCGAAAAATCATTTCTCACCAAACAGACAGCTTCCCTGTTTTTTAGTAATGTAAATGGAACAGTATCGAACATCACCAATATAAAAGATATTATCAGCAGCAATTCTTTGCTGGTAGTGGATGTGAATACAAGCTTTATGGGTGTAAGCCCACTGCACACGGTATGGAAACTTTCGCTCAACAACGGAAACTTTGATGTATCGGGCACTGCAGGCGGTTTTAATGCAGAATCTCTCAACCCGGTTATCGGGCCATTGGGTATGGCTGCTGTAAAAACCGGCACAATCGATAAACTCACATTCAGTATGACGGGCGATGACCTGCAGGCGAATGGAACGGCCACTTTACTTTACAGCGATCTTAAAATTGAAATGCTGAAGAAAGATTCGAATGATGTAAAAAAGGATGGCTTCAAGAGTTTCCTGGCCAATGCAATGATGAGGAACGGCAACCCTACGAACGGTGTAACCCGAACCGATGAGATTAAATACGAAAGAGACAAGACGAAATCATTTTTTCATTTACTGTGGCAGGGAGTTTTTTCGGCTGTTAAAAAGACGGTGCAGAAGATGTAGTAAACATGAGGCGTCTTTTGATTTAAACAGCAATGAACTGTTGCTGCGTTTATTCAACCGGGGGCATAGTATAATTGCAAACAACACCCGTACAAGTACGCAGCTTTTTGTACGGACTTAAATTGATAACCGGCACGCCGTAGTCTGGTCGCAATATTCTGATCTCACTGCCGTTACTATGAAACAAAAGCAAAGGGTTTTATTTTGGCATATACCAATATTCTATGAAACAGGAAACTCTAACCGTACCAGTAAAGAAAGCTGTATTCTTCAGGAAGTCTGTTCTTATCAGCTCCGGAATTCTTTCTTTGTTTTTAATCCTTGCATATTATCCTCAGCCGAAAAATTCATTTGACAATGCATCAACTGCTTCAGGCAGTGCTGATACAATTGTGAGTGAAGTACATTCAGAG
>JBEBHT010000211.1:0-7367 GCA_040081135.1 Lacibacter sp.
GTGTTGAATGCAGGTGTTTTACCTTCCACTGTTTTTTCTCTTTAACTAAAACGACTGTTTCCAGCCATTGTACAGTTACCTGTTTACCATCCCTTGTTATTGCTGACTGAAGGCGATAAGTAACCCACGCAATAGTTTTATCTGCTATAGTATTGATGAAATCAAAACTATTAGTACGTTTAAAATCTGCTGACTTGTTTTGGGTAATAGCTTTCAGGATAAGCGTGTCCATATTCCATACCTGCCCATATTCGTACAATGTAATGTCCGTTGTGCAATAGGATTTCAGGCTGATCGAATCCCGATTTGATAATGCATCAAACATTTTAATAATGGTTTGCTGTGCAGCCTGCTGACTATTGACAGTTGATTGTTGAGCCTGTAACAATACAAGGAAGAAAATTGCAGGGAGGAGAAGTGTTATTTTTTTCATTTGTTTATTGCAATAGATACTGCTTTTACTTCTTAGTCTTTTGGATTTTTTTTCTTTACCTGTATCATAATTAAAAACGCAAGTGAAAACAGTAAAATAAATATGCCAATCCCCGTAAGTTCCTGCCTGGTTAAGTTTGATAATAACCAGATAATACCGCATACAGCCAGCAACGGAACAATGATTCCTCCCGGTATTCGAAATGTTTTTTCAGTTGATGCCGTATCTTTTCTTCTGAGTTTTATACTTGCCAGTACCACTCCGAGATAAATGATTAATACAGCTGCACTGGCAATAGTTGCTAATTGTTTAAAGCCTCCCGAAACAGCTAATAGAAAACCCAAGGCGGCATAAAATGCAATAGCAATATGCGGTGTAAAAAAACGGGGATGCACTTTCGCCAGCGGCTTTGGCATCAGCCCATCTCTTGCACCTGCAAATAAAATACGTGGAATAGAAAGTATTTCACCTCCCAATGCTCCCAGCATGGAAAGAGCAGTTGCTGCAATGATGATGATGGCTCCCCATTTGCCAAAAGCAATACCTGCCACAGCAGCTAAGGGAGCATCTTTATGTGTTGAAATATTTGATCCTAAAACACCCTGTGTTACCAATTGAATAGCTATGTACAATATCAATACACCCGAAACACCTAAAAAGATTCCAAGTGGTACTGTGCGTTTTGGATTTTTTATTTCACCGCCATTGCTGAGCGGACCTTCAAGCCCAATGAAAGCAAAGAACAGCAGCAGGGAAGCCGAACCGATATTGCTGATGCCCGGAGCAATTGTCCATTCTAAATTTTTGGGTGATATGAATCCTGCTCCCACAACAACCAATGCGATCATCGGGATCAGTTTTCCCAATGTGGCAAATTCAATAAACCGTACGCCGTTTTTTACACTCCGGATATTCAGCAGCGTAAGTAATCCGAACACAAGAAACAAAAAGAATGCACGGAACAATTCATTTCCAAATAATGGGAAAAAGTATTTCAATGTATCTGTCAGTGCATTGGCAATGGCTGCATCTGATACTACACAACCGCCGAGCCAGAATATATTGTTGGCTAAAAAACCTGCATAGGGTCCAAAGGCAGTTTCAATATAAGTGTATACGCCGCCACTTGCGCTTGTTTTGCTGCCAACTTCAGCAAAGCAGAGGCCGATTAAAAATATCAGTAAACCACAAACTAAATAGGCAACAACGGCAGCTGCACCCAAATCCTCAGCAATAATTGACGGGATTACAAAAATGCCTGAACCTGCAGTGATGTTGATGATGGCCAGTGTAAGTGACCGTACTCCGATTTCTCGTTTAAGGTTTTCTTTTGTTGAAATCGGGTTCATGTTTTTGGTTAAGTGTTATATGATATTATTTCAACTCAGCTGATTGAATAATCAACTTCAATACATCTGCTATTTTACTGTCAGTCATCTATTTAAACTCTATAGACTTCATGGAGTTGATTCATTCTTTATAAATAGCTCAGCCACTTTTTTTCTTTATGATTTGTTTTATAATTATCGTACCATTTGCACAAAGGATATAATGCAATTACAACTGCCAGCCATATTGCATACACTATCCATAAATTAAATCCTTCACCCGGTATTGTAAATTTGATAGGTAACTGAGGGAAACCTTTCATTCCTTCTGCAAACGAATGACCCCTGGCAAAAAAAACAATTACATGCAGCAGATTGAGTAAATAGAAATGCAGGATATAATAAAAGAAAGGAACCCGTCCATAGATCGTAATTATTTTTATCAGCCTGCTGTTGCTGTTTTTTACAAGGGCAAGAAAAATAAGTGCAACACCAATGGTAGCACATATATATAAAAGGGAAGGAGGATATTTCTGCACATCCATAAAATCAAGAAAAGTATACAGGGCGTTTTTCTGTTTCACCCAATGACCGGGGTCGCCATATTTATCAATAAAGCGTAACGCAGCGAATAATAACAATGCGCCTGTACCAATGCCGAGTAAAATTTTATTTCTCCGTTGCGGTTCAGCAGCTGTAAATATTTTACCGCAGCAATAACCCAGCATCATTAATCCAGCCCAGGAAAGAATTGGATAAAAGATACCCAGCATATGATTACCCCATAAAGGAACAACAGTAGGCAAGTGTAAAAAATTCCACCATACAGGAACTATGCCCTGCCTGGCTGCTTCAGCAAAATCAAGTGTATTATGACCCAGCACAATCAATAAACCCAGTGTGAGAATAACAGGAAAGGGAAGCCAGATCACAAGGCCAAGAATAATCATACTGATGCCGATAGACCAGATAGTTTGCAGCACAATCAATCCAAAATGAATATCGCCGGTAATACCGAAAGTGATCAGTGTTATTTCTATCAATACCAGCCACAGCCCACGGGTAATTAAAAAGCGGCTGAGTTCTTTTTTTGTTTTACGCTGGCTCTGCAACCAGGCTGAAAGCCCTGAAAGAAAAACAAAAATGGGTGCACAGAAATGGGTGATCCATCTTGTAAAATACAGAAAGGGGGTAGTAGTGGCAAGGTCAAGCGGATCGCCGGTGAACGCTTCTTTATGAAAAAAGTCACGGGTATGATCGAGTGCCATAATGATCATCACTAATCCACGGAGTAAATCAATGGATTCAATTCTTTTTGAGTTGGCGGTTAATGATGGTTGCATGGTGATGGTTTTGGTTGATGCCGGTGATATTCTTTATGTAAGTATTCGCTTAATTCTTATTTCATGAGTATTGTGTATTAATCAATTTCTTTTTCAATTAATGTTATCAGTTCCTCACCATTATCTTTTGCTATGCGGTAGGCAACATTACATACCCTCATCCTTTCCAGTCTTAATAGAAAGGCACTTCCAACTTCAGACCTGAATTTTTTTGCATCAGCTGATGAAAGAATATCTGTATGTTTTAATTGTTCAGTAACAAAGGCAGGGTTATTGGTATAGGCAGTGTCGAGCATTTGCAGACAGGAAATATCATAGTTTTTATATAGAGAAGGAAGAAAAAGTTCGGTATAATATTTTTGTTCAAAATGCTCGGTACGATATTGGGCAAAATTGCATTTACGCTGGTAATCCAGAATGGAAGTAAGAAGACTGAAGTTTTTGATATAACGCAGTGAACCGGATGTTTTCATTTGTTCAAAGGTTTCATTTCGGTTAATAAAACCACGGTACCAAACTGCCCCATGTTTACGTACAAATGCAGCCCGGTCAAACGTAGCAGAATTGTTATTTAACTCATTAACAAGTGTGGTGTAGGCAACAATCATTTTACTGTTTTCTCTTATGGCGGAATCAAGAACAACTTTATTGCTTTCAATATCAAGAATCATACTTTTCAAAAAGCGGTGCATCCGTTCATTTTCTATATAATGTTCCCTTTGATTTTCAGCTAAAAAACCAAGTGAAACAGCCAGGAACAGCATTAAGAATTCCCAGAAATAACTTTTCCAGTTTTTTTTATGATGCGGTGCTGCCGGGTCGTGGGCATGATGATGTACTTCCATATTTTCTGTTTCATTGTTGGGAGTTACTGAATCTGTCAGGGTTGAAGAAATAATTACCTCAGGAGGAATTTCGGGAGGGGTATTTACCGGTGGCACAAATGATTCATCACCAGTATCTTGGTTATCTGCCATTGATCTGTTTGTTAGTTGGTTAAAATGTGGATGCAGTTAAAACAGGGCAGGATTCTTTAAATATACAACTCTATCTGAAAAAAGAAAACTCTTCTGTGAATGGATGCAGGGATGGTTCAAATTGAAACGATTGTTCAAAACTCGTTTTGCTGTTTTTGCCATGCGCTGACTAACTTTACCAGACGCATCAATCAAAAAAAATGGACCGTATTAAACTTATCCGTATCGTAAAAGCCCAATGGTTGAATGTTCTGCTCATTGCATTTGTATTGCTGATGTTCTTCAATCCTGATGCAAAAGCATGGATGCTGCAGCGTTTGTTTTCTGTTGGGTTATTCAAAGCAGAAATCAAAAAGGATGCAGTAAAGAATGAAAGCTCTAACAGTTCATTCCTTTTTACCAATGCAGAAGGAAGAACGATGTCTACTGCTGATTTAAAAGGGAAAGTTGTTCTTGTAAATTTCTGGGCATCCTGGTGTGCTCCATGCCGTGCTGAAATGCCTTCGCTGGAAGCTTTGTATAAAAAGCTGGGAAAAGATGATCGTTATGTATTTCTGGTTATCAATGAAGATAATGATCAGTCGAAAGCCATTGCCTATCTTAAAAAAGATAAACTGACTATTCCTTTGTATACACATTCAGGAAATATACCCGATGCCATGTACAGCGGCACACTGCCCACTACAATTATACTTGATAAAGAAGGTAAGATTGTATTTAAACATGAAGGGGTGGCCAATTACAATACGGACTCTTTTCTGAAACAATTGCAGGAGCTTCTGTAAAGCAGCGGTGCTTTAAACCTATTCCTTTTGCTATAGTCTGATCTCGGGAAACAGCCAAAGCCAGGCAAAAAATACCTGTCGGGACAATTCCACAGCGTATTTCAGCGTTTAGGCTTCGGTGCATACCCCGGGCAATAATACTTTGCCTGTTTATTCACAAACAAACCTCTTTTAAAGATCAGTACCATGAAAAGTAAAACAACAATCATGAAAACAATTGGGTTTTTAACCCTCGCAATTGCGATTGGTTTTTTCTCCTGTCAAAAGGTGAAAGACGCTATCGATACAAAGCCTACAGATGCAATAGCCCTATCCATAGCAAGCGGTACTTCAGAAACACTTTACGATGATGCTTTTGATGTGGTGTTACAGGATGGCGAAAGCAATAGTGTAGCAGGCAGGGAAACTTCCGCAGCAAGAATAGGCAGTTGCGCCACAGTAACACTCAGCCCGGCCGACCTTACCACTTTTCCCAAAACAATGACCATTGATTTCGGAACCGGTTGCACCAGCCCTAATGGAATTACCAGGAAAGGAAAGCTGATTGCTGTATTAAGTGGCAAAATCCGTACATCAGGAACAACCCTTGCTGTAAGTTTTGACAACTATTCAGCGAACGGATTTAAACTGGAAGGAAATTATCTGATCACCAATAATGGCGGTACAGGATTAAATTTTACCAGACAGGTTAGCAATGGAAAACTCACTTACCCCGATGGCACAACCTGGTACACATATACAGGAACGCACACACTTGCACAAACAGGTGGAGCAGGCACTGTAACATTTACCGATGATAACTATTCTGTAACAGGAAATGGCATCACAACTTCTTCTGCAGGCAACAGTCTTACTGTAAATATTACAACACCACTTGTAAAAGCAGGATCATGCCGCAACATTTCATCAGGTATTGAACAGTTTACTTATAATACTATTTCCGGTTCACTGAATTTTGGAGATGGTACCTGCGATAACCAGGCTTTGTTAACAGTTGGTATCTTAAGTCAAACAATTACTTTGCCGAGATAATACTTAGTTTATTCATACAGAAAAGACGAAGCGATGAAAATTGCTTCGTCTTTTTTATTTTCATTAAAATCATCCTGTTTCGAGACCCTATCGGGCTTGAATCAGTCGGCATGGTGAACCTACAGGGTATTTGAGGCAATGCAGGAACAAGTAAATATTTGTTTATCTACAATGGTTTTAGAAATAATTTACTCTCCATTGTTTTATTTATCAGGAAGTTTTTTCTTTTTGTCCAGATTAAAAGATCTTTCCCTGCCTGCGAAGATGACCATGAGGATAATACCAATAACCCTCCTGTATATGCATATTCAAGGTTTGTTAAAGTATAGGAATAATCGCCACGGCTTACTTCTATTTCTTTTATACTATAGTCATCAGTAAATGAAAATATATAATCGGTTTTAAGCTTTTCCTTTCCTGTAATTACCAGATATATAACGCCCGTTTCTTCACATCTCTTTGGGTCATAGCTGATGCTGTAACCCATTTTTTCTGCATTTACGAGTAAACTCGGCAAACTGTAAGTAAAAACATTGTCAGTTTCGTGATCGTCCCTTATTACTTTTTCATTTTCTTTGAACCACATTTCCCCGCCAGTCATAATTCTTATTGTAGAATTTTTTGAATTGTTATCATAGATATCTGCATGAATATTATTACCAGAATGATATACTTCGGTTGTTGTGTATAATATTTTTTTATAATTATACACCTCTACAGTGAACTGGTAAGTTTTTAAAGCAGCAAGATTTATTTGTCCTCCAATTCTGTTGATATGGTTGGCAATTACATCCATTGCAGTTAATGGCGGTTTAATCTTCGGCTTTACAAACGGTTCATATTTTCCATTCTTTTTGATGATTTCTGTACCGTTACTCATAAACGGCTTTGAGTCATATTCCATAGGTAGAAGGAATCTGCCAGAGATATCAATAAAGCCCCATTTTTCATTCAGAGCTACTGCGGCTATTCCTTCCTGGAAAATTCTGGCTTCATCAAATTTGCAGGGTATCGTTACTTTTCCATCATTATTGTAATACCCTTTTTTCTTTTTTAATGTAAGAATTCCGTATCCATTTCTCGGTTCCTCTATCATATCGTAAACTGCAGGCAAAAGTTCTTTTCCTGAATTGGTTATCAAGCCATATTTATTTTGTGCTGTACTGCCACTCCATAAATTTTCATTTAATCTAGTTAGCTGTTCATATTTAATTGGAATAAGCAGCTTTCCTGTTTTATCAATTAAGCCACATTTATTTCCAAGCCAAACTGTGGCAGTGCCAGATTTAAACTCATTGCATTCATCATACTTTATTGCAATGATTACTTTACCTGCAGTATCAATATACCCGCTTTTTTTATTCAGCCACACTGCCACCAGCCCTTCTGAAAACCTGCCAAAGTTACCCATGCTTTCATAAATGCTTTGGGTTATCATTTTTCCTGAACCATCCATCAATCCCCATTTG
>JBEBHT010000007.1:0-30476 GCA_040081135.1 Lacibacter sp.
ACATCGTATGCCTGGTATTGCAGACGTTTGTTATAACTCGTCCAGCCGGGGGTGAGATAAGCATCACCAACACGTTTCCCATTGATCTGTGCTTCGTATAAACCATGTGCAGTAATATAAGCTGTTGCTGATTTTATTTTTTTAGGGTTGCTGAATTCTTTGCGCATTAATGGCGCTGCAAATACACTGTCTTCTTTATAACCCGGTTCAATCCATTGTGCTTTCCAGTCTGTTGATTGCAACAAACCCATTTGCCAAAAAGCCATTGCACTCCATGCAGATGCTTTGCCGTTATTGTCCCACACACGTACCTGCCAGTAATATTTTTTAACTGACTGCAATGCTGCGCCTTTGTACGGCACATGAATGGATTGATCAGAATTAATTTTTCCGCTCTTCCAGATTCCTTCACCTTTTACTAAAGCCGCAGGAACAGTACCCACTCTTATTTCATAGGCAGACTGCATCACATTGCGTTGATCAGAAACCAACTGCCAGCTGAAATAAGGCTGCAGTACATCAAGCCCGATGGGGTTGGTTAGGTTTTCTGTACGGAGATGATCCAGTTTTACCTGTGCAGGCACTGATAAAATGATGCATTGAAAACTGAGAAGGAGCAAGCTAATTTTTTTCATGATGATTATGACTTGTAAGTTACTTTATCATTATTGTTCAATAAAATCAATCAGGGCTAAAGCCCTTTGTTGTGTGCGAACGGCCATGAGGTAATATACAAAAGATATGTTCTAACTCCCGGGGTCGGCTGAGGCCAGACCCCGGGCTGACGTTATGAGAATTACTTTATGCTAAAACTGTTTCAATCTTCGTCAATTCATCTGCGGTAAACACAAGGTTCTTTAAACAATCAACTGAATCAAGTAACTGAGCTGAGCTGCTTGCACCAATGAGCACCGATGTTACACGTTCATCTTTTAATAACCAGGCCAATGCCATTTGCGCCAATGATTGATTACGTTCTGCTGCAATTGTATTTAATGCTTTTATTTTTTTCAGCACTTCATCCGTAATCTGTTCCTGCTTCAGTGAAACTCCTTTTGTTGCTCTTGCTCCTTCCGGAATACCATTGAGATATTTATTCGTTAACAGACCCTGTGCCAACGGAGAGAAAGGAATACAACCAACACCGTTTGCTTCAAGGACATTCAGCAGACCATCTTTTTCAACCCATCTTTCAAACATGGAATACTTTGGCTGATGAATTAAACAGGGTGTGCCCAATTCTTTTAAGATTGCAAATGCTTTTGCAGCTTCTGCGCTTTTATAATTGGAAATACCCACATACAAAGCTTTTCCCTGGCGAACAATCAAATCCAATGCAGTCATGGTTTCTTCCAGCGGCGTGTCAGGGTCGGGACGATGATGATAGAATATATCAACATAGTCGAGCTGCATACGTTTTAAACTCTGATTCAAACTTGCAACCAAATTTTTCTTACTTCCCCATTCGCCATAAGGACCGGGCCACATATAATAACCTGCTTTGGTAGAAATGATCAATTCATCACGGTATGCAGCGAAATCTTCTTTTAAGATCTTTCCGAAATTAATCTCTGCACTGCCGGGAGACGGGCCGTAGTTATTGGCAAGATCGAAATGGGTAATGCCGCAATCAAAAGCCGTGTGTAAGGTTTTGCGATAAACTGCTTCATCATCCACATCGCCAAAGTTTTGCCACAAGCCTAATGATAAAGCCGATAACTGTATGCCGCTTTTTCCGCAGCGGCGGTATTGCATTTGCTGATAACGCTGTTCGTTTGCTGAGTAAGACATTTCTAAAAGATTATTTCAACCCGAAAGTTAAGGCATCATCTATTATGTTGTTGACCTGTTTCTGCACAGATGTACAGCTAACCCTGCATCAGTTTTTCTTCAGACTAAACGGTGTTCCGTTGACCATTACCTTTTCAAATTCAATTCCGGTATAGTTTGTTTTTAACTCGGTTTTCTCTGCCGCAGCTGTTATATTTCTGAAGATAATGCCTGATACAGTATCTGCAGGGTTACCCTGCATGGTTCCTACTGTTTTGCATTGCACATTTATATTGGAGAATGTGATATTGCGAACGACAGCAAATGGTTTTTCCTTACTGCCGCCCATGTCATAGAACTGGGTCCACGGTGCCATGCTGATGATGGTTCCGCATTTGCCGGTAATATTTTCAATGCGGATATTTTCGTAAATCTGGTAGGTATCGGGCCGCATTTTCAAACGAAGGATCGAAGTATTATGTTCCATTATACAATTCCGCATGGTGATGTTGCGGGCATGAATGCACTCGCTGCCCAATGTTAACGTACCATGCGATTCACCAAACACACAATCCTCAATTAAAATATCTTCCACTATTCCGTTTTCCTCACGCTGATGTGCATCAGGCCCTTTGCCTCCTTTAATACAAACAGCATCATCGTTTACGGAGATATAGCATTTCCGGATCGTTACTTTTTTGCAAACATCAATATCAATCCCATCAGTGCTCGGTGCTTTCACCGGTTTAAACGGTGAACGGATATCACAGTTTTCAATCAGCACATTCGTACACTGATATAAATGTGTTGTCCAGAAACCGGAGTTGTGCAGTTTTACACTTTGAATGGTTACATTATTACAGCCCCAGATAAACAGCAAACGTGGACGATGCACTTCAAGGTTCGTTGCTGATCGTGCCGTCTTTTGTACCGAGTCACGGTAGAACCAGAAATATTCCCAGTACTTCAGACCGTTCCCGTCAATTGTACCGGGGCCGTTGATTTGAAAACTATCTACATGATAAGCATTGATGAGTGCTGCATAGTAATAAATACTTCTGCCTTCCATGCGTGAAGGGATCAACGGATAGTTGTCAATATGATCCGAACCTTTCAGCTTTGCACCTTCCTGTAACAGGAGTTTTGTTTTGGGTTTGAAGAACAATGCACCGGTGAGATAAACACCTTTCGGAATAACAATTGTTCCGCCGCCATTTGCTTCGGCTTTATCAATTACTTTTTGAATAGCAAGAGTGTTGAGTTTTGTACTGTCTGCACTAACTCCATGCTGCGTAATAATATAATCCTGTGCTGCGGCATGTAATACTGCAGTAAAACAACAAACTAAGACGAGCAATTTTTTCATAAAATGACTGCTATTTTTTTTGCCTGTAACCGGTTTACTCAATCCTTATACGTTCTTTTAAGCCATTCTTCAGGTACAGGAATAATACAAATGTTCATTGACTTATTATCGGCTGAAAGCATCGCTGACTGAATTTGAATCTTTGTTCCATCCGGACTCATGGTAGGATGTGGATGATCGCCTGCAGTTGTTTTATGTCCTGCAGACAATAAGATCATTTCTCCTGTATGACGATCAATCAAATAAATATTTCTTGCAAAGTCATCGCCCACTGCCCATCTTCCATCAGGTGAACCGCTCACATGCCAAAGTCCACTTCCAGTTTTCGTTTGTCCTGCAATCACCATTTCTCTTGTGCGGAGATTGACAATAGCCAACCCTGTTGGTTTTTCTCTTGTGCCTGATGGACCCCATGCAGCTTCCTGTCCGGGGTTAGCTCCACTTACTGCGGTTCCTTCTGCAATTGTTTTTGTTGTACCGGGAATTTTCCTGTGGCCCATGATTGCAATGGCCACTTCATCTTTACCAATGACTGCTTCATGTGTTACCCATTCGTATGCTGATTCAGGATACAAGGGACGAAGACCTGTTCCATCACTCATCACCGTCCATGTACGTTGCGGTGATTTACCTCCTGTTTCCCAGCAGAAAACAATTTCACCTGCCACCCATGGATTGGTTTGGATATGCCCAATTTGAAATGGAACAGAGATTACATATTTTATTTCACCGGTATGAATATTCATTCCTGCAATACCAGCTGGACCTGCGCCCATATTTCTCGGGCCAAAGTTTTTTTCAAGTGCTGTACCCGCTGCTAAATGTTTTGCTGCTTCCTGCAGACCTACACGAAAGTAAGCCCAGGCTTCATCACCATCCAACGCCATATCACCACCTGCACCCAATTCTTTTGGAGTAGTACCACAAACACGTTGATAAGCATCTGCTTTTTTTAATGTACCAGCTTTACTGTCGGCAAATAATTTTTCAAGATTTACTTCAATAATCTGTACAGGCCTTTGTACACGGCGGCGGGCTGTATCACCGGGTGTAACAGGAATTGTATCTGTCCGCTCGTTTCGCATGAAATACAGCTTCATTGATTTTCTTGCAACATTCAGCATACCTGTATAACCACCTTCTGTTACCTGCACAATATCCCCGGTTTTTTCATTCACTGCCATTGCTTCACCTCTTACCCTGTTTGAACGGAAGATCAGCCATTGCCCATCAGATGTCCATTGATTATGTGTTTGATAAATTTTTGTATCACCATTTTGTGTGCTGGTGAGAAAAGTGAGCGTGGTTCCTGTAACAGGATCCTTTACTGTCTTTTTCTCTGAAGGAAAACGCTTTCCGATCTGTGCGTTAATTTGGCACGCCGAAGTGCAGAGGACGCAGAGAAGAACTATTTTCAGAATGCTTTTTTGTTGCATGATTTTTTATTTAAGAGTTGCCCCTTCAATTTTCAGTACATATGCGTTCTCACAAGGTCTTTGTAATGGCATCTGGACTTTTAATCCATCAGTGCCTGAAGTAAACTCAACTTTACCATAACCCAGCAATTCAACAGTTCCTGGTTTGGACACAATTGATTTCACCATCAACTCCTGTAATTCAGGCCAGCCTAAGAAACAGGCATAAAGTGTATTTCCTTTTACTGTAAACCTGATGTCTTCATGTGTAAATGGTTTTCCTTTTCCTTCATTAAATCCCTGCGCATTTAATGGTGCTGCATCCGCAATTGCCGGTCCTTCGCCAAATATTTTCCATGGCCTTGTATCATAAATACATTCACTGTTGATCTGCATCCATTGTCCAACTTCTTCAACGATCTTCCGTTCATCGCTGTCAATTGTACCATCGCCTTTTACCGGAACACTCAAACATAAATTGCCATTCTTGCTCACTACATCAACCAATGTATGAATGACGGTTTTAGCAGATTTATATTTATGATTATCAAATATCGGTTTGTTATAATGCCAGCTCCCTATGCATGTATCTGTTTGCCAGGGTAAAGGTTCAATTTGATTACTTTGTCCACGTTCAATATCCCATACCATACATTTACGCTGCTGTTCATCCAGTATTTTACCATTGATGACAGCCTGTACTGAACCATGCTTTTGAATACTCCTGTTATACATGTGTGCAGCAATTTTTAATCCTGCATCACTGATGGGCCATAATGGCAAAGCTGTATCATCAAAGTAAACAATGTCGGGATTGTATTGATCAATCAGATCGATGGTACGTTTCAGAAACTTGCCGCAATATGCTTTGGAAGGAACGCTTACTCCATTACCCCAGTGCCATTGTTTATGAATGCCATTATTTTCTGAGCTGTTTTCACTCAAGGGATGATTTTGTGCATACAGTTCCTGCGGATCCAAACCATCCCACCATTTTCCTTTACCGTCTTTCTTTGTAAGCTTTCCATCATAAGGCACTCCTGCATATGGGCCACTCTTATCAGAACGTTGCGCTGTTTCATACCAGCTCCATGCATGTGCAGCATGAACGCTTACACCAAAATGTAAGCCCTGTTTTCTGGCTGCCTTCGCCCAGCCGCCAATCAAATCTTTCTTAGGGCCGATCTTTGTTGAGTTCCATGATTGGTATTTGCTGTTATACAAATCAAAATTGTCGTGATGATTGGCCAGTGCCATAAAATATTTTGCGCCGGCGCTTTTATAAAGCGATAACAATTCTTCCGGGTTCCAGTTCTCAGCTTTCCATTTGTTAATCACATCTTTAAATCCAAATACGGAAGGGTGTCCATATTTCTCAACATGATATTTATACTTTGCATTTCCTTCCATGTACATTTCCCTTGCATACCAGTCGCCAAACTCAGGTTGACATTGTGGTCCCCAATGAGCCCATATTCCAAATTTTGCATTACGGTACCAATCGGGTGTTTTGTATTGTTGCAAAGATTCCCATGTTGGCTGAAAAGGACCTTCAGCTAAAGAAAGTTCATCAGCTGTAAAGAACGAAGCAGCATCTGCATGTTGTGCCAGCCACAATGCAGGAACAGATGCGGCCAGTTGTTTAATTAAAGTTCTTCTTTTCATTTTCTATTTTATTTTAACTGAGTAATTGTTACAGGGCCAAGCAAACCGGATGAGAGTGGCTTCCATGCTGATGCATCAAACAACCCATTCTTTGCATTCTCTCTCTTCCTTGCAGGCATATTGGTATTATAAAATATTTTCCAGGGAAGGTTATTTCTGTCCATATATGAAATACGGTTTGCCATGAGGTTAGCAACAATGATCTCCAGTTTATTTGTTTGCTGAAATGCAGATGCAGGAATTACACACTGAAATACCGGGCCTATCAAGGTCGCAATTCCCTTTCCATTTAAAAATACTTCGGCGGTTTCATTTACTTTTCCAAGATTCAGTAAATATGATGAAGCGCTTCCAGCAGGTTTTTCAAACTCAACACTGTACTTCGCAGTACCTGAAAAATTCTTTACATCCTCTCCTCCCAGTTCCGTCCATGAAATCAGCTGATCTGTTTTGATCGAAGATGGAATCGTTGGGCCTCCATCAAGAAATGTTATCGTCCAGCTACCTTTGACTTCTTGTGGCTGACCTACTGCTTCTTTGTATGGAAATACCTGTCCACTCTTCTTTACATTGTATGATTGAATAATGATTGACTCGTACGATTGCAATTGCAGTAATACTTCAACTCCGCCTTTTGCATTCTTTCTCCATTTTGCAAGCCCTTTTTTGCCTGTCATTGCATCAAACAATCCAAAGGAAACTGCACTGTTGTTTATTTCAATCCACTCTTCAAATGCATTGTCGGTGCGGTTATTAATTAACCATACTGTTCCCTCATTGTTTTTACGACGAAGAACAGACAGGCCTTTTTCTGTATAGCTTTCTTTTCTTGCATTAGCTGTTAATAACAACACATCCAGATCATCGCTGATCATAAAAGCGCCTTTCCCCACAATTGCTTTCTGCAGATTATCTGATTTTGAAAATTTCAACTGACTGATCAATTGCTGAAATGTTTTTCTTCTTGCATCCAGTTGACCAAAACCCGGTACATCCTGCGGAAGATTTTTGTAAACAAGAATTGTAGCACCCTGCTGTGCCAATTTCAGCAACTGCTGAAATGATTGTTCATTAATGAGTTTATTGGCAGGTAATAAAATAGTGCGGTATGTATTTCCACTGCTAATGATATTATTACCTCTGTTGGTGAACCGCTGCAACTGACGTTCAGAAAAGAAATCAAAACTGTATCCTTTCTCTACCATCCATTTCGACACATGTTCAAACTCGGTCTTTTCAAAATTCCTTTCCATTCCATCAAAATGCTGAAGTAAAACATTGCCCGGTTCTGAATAGCGGTCAACAATTGGATAATACAATAACACATCGTTATCCGGTTTGCCTTTTTGTAAAAAGCTTTGTGTACGGGTAATGTATTCATTCAGCGCATGAAAATCTTTCCATTGTGGATTCGTTGGCTGAAAATGTACAGCTGCATAAAACAACCAGCCCGGCCATTTTGCTCCCTTTGGCGAATACTCAGTGCCATGATAAAAAATATGATTTACGCCACCAAGGAAATACAGATCAATTGCTTTTTTTACATCGCCCCAGGAAGAAAGAAAATGTTCATTGAGCCAGGTAGCTGATTCAGAAGAAACCAATTGCTTACCCATAACATTGGCAGCAGAAGTTGCAAACTTGAAACGCAGAATATCTGTTCCTTCCGTTTCAGGAATATCAACAACGCTATACAGATCTAACGTATTGGCAGGTGAACCATGTGACTGATTGCGCAGCATCTTTCCTTTTGTGCCTGCCCATTTTTTCCAGGTCATAGTGAAATGTTCCAGCAACAGCTCATCAATTACAGAACGGTAATCATAAATAACACGTTTGTTTTTCTCTGCCTCACCTTTTCCAAACAATGCAGGAAGATGATTGCGCAAATCATAACCCTTGCGTTGCTGAAACTCTGTAAAGAAATTTGTTGTCCAGTTACCCTGTCCTCTTGCATCATCCACTTCATAAGAATCATTAAAGAAAGAACGCAGGTAAGAAATATCGTATCCCTTAAAAGAATCATCAAATTTTTTAAAATAATTATTGGAAGCTGTTAATGAAAAATGATCAATGGCATAACCTTCACCACCCGGAGCTGCACGCTCAACCATCTTACCATGTAATCCCTGGAACAAAGCATATAAAGTCCAGCTGCCTGTCCCGCTTTGCGGGATCCAGTTTAGTTTTCCACTTGCATCTACTTTATTTGTAAGGTTAATTGTTTCATTTTTATCTGAATATGCAATCAATGTTTGCAAAGGAAGTTTGCCGGGGTATTGGATCTGATCCAATGCAAGTTCCTGCAGATTTTTATTTACATAAACCGGTTTCAGAATATTTTCAATCGCAGCTGTTTTGTTATTCGCTGTACGTATCCATGTTTCCTGTTTGTATTCAACTGCATCATTCAATTGTTCTCCTTCTTTCAGCGAATAGGTTTTATAAAAGATTGTTTTACTTGCATCTTCATCTTTTACCCAGGGTCCGCCAAAGGGCCAGCCTGTTCCATTGGCTAAATCAACTCCAAGACCCAAACGCTTTGATTCATTCAATGTATGCGTAAACATCTGCATCCATTGCGGTGATAAGAAATTGATGAACTCTTTCTCATATCCATACACCCCATAAATAGGCGTGAGTTCAACACCACCCAGTCCTGCTTTCTGATACTGTTCTAAGTTCCAGGTTAAATCATTTTTATTTACTGCACTTCCCTCCCACCACCATCTTGTCCATGGCTTTGTTACATTGGTTACAGATGGCCAGTTGAGTTGTGCTTCTGCAAAAACTGCTGCCAAAATAAAAGAAAGAAGTATTGATATCTTTTTCATTCGTAGTGTTGAATAATAAACTGATTACTGTTTTGCTTCACTGATCTCCACTGCATAGACGTTCTCAATGCCTTCAAAGTTGGCACGGAAGATTATCCACTTTCCATCGGGACTGAAATGAACGTTTGGCTCTAAATTATACTTATGATTTTTCATATTCACGAGCCTGGTTGATACAAATTTATCTCCCTGCGGTTTAAATAAATAAATCCACATACCATCTTTTGCTTTTGCTACCTGGCCGGAGTTGCCGCCATCACCGCAAAAAAGTGAATTATCTTTATTGCTGTTGAAATGAATACTCCATTCATCACGCTGCAATTCATACTTTGTTTTTTGCCCGGTTTTTACATTATGTCCCTCAACAAAAAAAGTTGTACTCCTTGGTTGCTGCAAATCATACCAGATTGTTTGTCCATCGACACTGCTCCATTCATGCCCGGCAATTTCCATATCCATGATGCGCTTATGAATCTGTGTAATCTGTTTTGTTTTTACGTCAATCGTCCATATCCTGTTTACTTTATGCCATGGGCCTTCATGACAAAACATTAATAAATTGGGATCTGTTGATGAAAACTGTACATGATTCAACCATGCACTGTCGGAGTGTACTTTATTCAACTCTTTCTTTTTAATATCAATGGTGAACAAAGTACGTGGAAGCTTTGCTTCGTAAATGATGTTGAAGTAACTTGATTTATTCGGATATTTCTTAAAGAGTTCTTTTTCTTCATCGCTCGATTTTGCACCACCGAGTAATGTACCATCCGCATTAATAGCGGTAACAGTTCCTTTAAAATCGGCAGGGAATACAAAAACAGTTTTTACTTCTTTGGTTTTTGCATTCACACAAAACACTGAATCTCTGATCTGGTAATACACAATGCCGGCTTTGTTATCAACGATCTCACCATTCATTGGTGAACGGTGAAAAGTAAGCTGTTCTGATTTTAATGTTTTAAGATCAAGTAAATGAATTTGACGGTTACCGGAAATTACCGTTGAGATTTCCTGCTTCGCAACACTGTCTACCTTATTCTTATTGCTGCTGTAAAACACCATCGAGTTGCCGATGAAAGGATTGTTGTGAAAATAGAAGCTGAGGTTACTCCTGCCTTCCAATCTTGTTAACTTAACAATACGGTGTTTGGTGTCTTTGTCAATCCATTCGTCGGGCATTTTCTGCCCGCCGGTTTCAAGCAAAGGTTGTGCAAAAACGGTATCTGCCAGAGAGAGCAGACATACACAAAACAGATAGCGCAAGGGGGATTTAGTTAATTTTTTCATGTCAGGCAATCTTTAGTGTATAAAGTAAGAGCATCGTGGACTTTTCGGTGTCCTGTACAGTCCTGTTGCAAAAAGAAACAGATTTTCAGGTAAATCAATTTGCAGGCATCCTGTCTATCTCTTTTTTCCGGCCAAATTCCTATTCAGCATATACTTCTTCTAACTGCTTCGTAAGATATTGAAACGCAAGCGGCATGTCCTTTTTTGGATTACTGCTGCCACCTTCAATAAAAATATATCCTTTGTAATTTGCAGTTCGTAAAGCTCTTAAGTAAGGCTTGAAATCATCCCCCATCACACCGGGAAATGAACGCTTTTGCTTTTCTGCAATTTCACAATACACCAGTACATCAGCAGCATCAACAATACTTTGCGGCCCTTCGCCTTCACGCATCATGTGAAAAATGTCTGCATTCAATTTAAAGTTTGGATGATTCACAGCTCTTACTACTTCAGCGGCAGATTTCAACGTAATGATAAAATTTGTTTCAGTTGCCTCAAGGCTTTCCAATGCAATCATGATCCCGTATTTACCAGCAACCATTGCCAGCTTGCGGCATAACACAGCAAAATCAGCCTGTGCCTTTTGTACATCATATCCATCCGGGATTCTTCTGGCGCCACCACTGCCCAATACAATAAAATGTACACCGGCTCTTTGTGCTCTTGAAAAAACAGTGTCGGCATAACCTAATACTTTGTTCTCATCTACATCGGGTCCTGCAATTTTCATTTTACCTGAAATGAAAATATTGCAGATCATTACTTTGCATTTTGCTTTTTTTATCCGGTCAAGGTTCAATTGAAACTGTTCTTCGGTTAAGGAAGGCGATAACATTCTGCCAACTGATTCGCCCAGCATACGAAAGCCTGATGCATATACAAGACTGTCCTGATCTAAAGAAGCAACGATACCTAATTGTGGAACTGATTCTTTATTTGGTTTAAAGCCAAACAACAGAGCAAAGAACAATGCTGAAAGAATGAATATGATTTTATGTTTCATTTGTTAACTTTTAAGTCGCAGTATCGCTATTCCCTGTAGTTATAATGAAAGAAATCAACATCAATAAATCCGCTATCGACTTTATTGTTATAATTATAGATACCTATCCTGTCGCCCCGGTAGGCTCCCCATGCTAATTGATAAATATTACCGAATACTGTGTAAGTTATTCCATCCAGGCTGTAGTAGTACAGACTCTTACCATCCAATCCCCATGTAGATTTCAACCAGATAATATTTGCATTGATTGATGGCCCTTTTACAATTACCCCTTTTACATTGTATTCAATAAACTTTGCTGTATCACACACAATTCCAAACGAAGAATAACTGGGCGAACCAAAATGACAAAGTCCGGCTTTTTGTCCGGAAGTCATGTTACTTATATCCACCTTAATGATCACTTCATTAACGGCTGTTCTATAAGAACGTTGCGTAAGTGTATTCCCTGCTTTGAGTAAATTATTTTCTTCAATGGGTTTAAACGCTTTCAATCTCAACCATCCTTTTCGTTCTGTTAATGACCAGTTATTACTTCGTGGCTGATAATTCCATTCCCATTGCGGAAGCAGAAATTTATTACTGAATTCATCATTTGTTTGCGGAGAAAGCTTTGCTGAAGTTTTAATTGGTTTTATACCTGACCAAACCATTCTGCCAATAGTATCAGCTCCTGCTTCACCAATAATTGGCCAGCCGTCAATCCAGTTTACAGGGAGCAGGCTCATAATCCTTCCGCTCCAGTCTCCGCCACTGCCATGATGTGTGAGAAAAAACCAATCGCCTTTTTGAGTTTGCACTATACCGCCCTGGTTAGGTTCATGAAATTCTTTTTGTGAATGACTGAGTTGTTTTACTTCTGTATAAGGTCCGTAAATATTTTTTGAGCGTTCCATCATAATAGAACGGCCATCTTTTTTTACCTCACTGAAAAAATGATAATAGGTACCGTTTATTTTATAAAGTTTATTTGCTTCGCTTCCTTTTGATTGATAAATAACTCTGTCAGATTCTTTTATCAACTCTTTACCATCTGCTGTCATTTTAAATAAATGAATTTTATACCCATCGCTGAAATGTGTTCCGATAAAATAGCCTTGTCCATCATCATCCCAGAAGGGGCAGCCATCATCCCAGCCTTTTTCATTCAACACATGATGTAGTGGCGCCCATGGACCGGCAGGATCTTTTGCTGTTGTCATAAAATAACCTTCATCAGGTGTACCAAAGTATATCCAGAATTTTTTATTGTGATAGCGAATAGCGCCTGCCCAGATACCTTTTCCGTAACGATTCATTTTATCCCAGTTCATGTCTGCTGATATTTGTGTAATATCATTTACTGCATGACTGAGAATTTTCCAATTCACTAAATCTTTTGAATGCAGTATTACCATACCCGGTGAAAATTGAAATGTAGATGAGATGGCATAATAATCGGCTCCCACCCGAATGCAATCAAGATCACTGAAATCCCCGGGCAATACAGGATTCCTGTAAGTGCCATTTCCCAAATCGCCCCAGGTTTGCCAATTGCCCCATATTGGTTTGGAACTGTTTTGTTGTGCAATAACTTCTGTTGCACATAGAAAATGAATACTTAAAAAAAGTATAGTTCTGCATATTCGTATTGATTCTTTATTTATCACCTGCATCGGTTCTAAAGGGTGAAGCAGGAAGTTCTTCCTTATTGTACAATGTGGCCAACGGATTATTACCACATGCATAACGCACTGCAGTTGGGCTTGTAATTCCATCAGCAGAAACAAGAATGGTATTCCCATCGATCTTTGCATTGGCCCACACAAATTTCTTATCCTCTCCTGCAATGGCAAATCCTTTCAATTCACCACCCTTTGCGTGCAGTCCACTGCCGGTATGTGTAAAATACAAACGGATACTGTTCCCTTCTATTTTCATTTTATCATACACAGGACCTGAGTAAACAATCTTCTCACCATAAACTGTAGCCATTGCTGCCAGGGCTAATCGCTTACCGATATCCTGTTTATTTTTTGGATGTACATTGTTCATGTCAGTTGGATCAGCATTGTCAATTGCCACAGCCATTGCTGTATTGTGAATCGAAAGATTCTGCAACTGTGCTTCACGTTTTATTGCTTCATTTCCGCCACGGGCTGGTAATGAGTCGTAGGTTTTGCCAATGTTGGCCAATTGCACATATAAAAAGGGAAAGTTGCCCTGCCCCCATTGTTGCCGCCAATCAATGATTAATGTTTCCATGATCTGTCGATAAATTTTTGCAGTTGGACTGTTTGATTCGCCCTGGTACCACAATGCACCACGTATCGCATATGGCACTAATGGTTTTACCATTCCATTCCATAACACAGCAGCGTTATGCTGATCACGAACAGGATCAGGATTACGTGGACCTCTTGGCGCCGGCTTACCTGCAGCTTTGGCAACTTCAGCATCAGCCTTCCACTTTTCTACATCTTTTTTATACTTTGCTTGTGCTGCTGTATCAGCTAAATACTTTGTCAGTTTTTTGTGAAAGCTATCCACCAATGGTTTACACTCCGGTTGATTGATTAACGCTTCTTCTCTTACCCATGCTTCAGCAGTGCTGGCACCAAAAGATGTAGTGATAAGTCCGATGGGTATTTTCAGTTTTTTCTGAACATCCCTTGCAAAGAAATACGCAACGGCAGATAAATGACCTACTGTTTTTGGCGATATAATTTCCCATTTTCCAACTACATCATTTTGCGGTGATGAACTTGGTGTAAAATCTGTATCAAATACACGGATCAATGGATAATCAGCAGCTGCTACTTCTTCTGCTTCATTAAATACACCACACCAGTACCTGTCTTCTTTGGCGACCGTCATATCCATATTTGATTGACCGGAGCATATCCATACTTCACCTGCATACACATCATTGATCACAATTTTATTTTTACCAGAGACTGTTAGAGTATATGGTCCTCCTGCTGCAATCTTATCCAGCTTCAGCATCCATTTTCCTTCTGTATTAGCTGTTACGGTCTTTAGTTGTTTGCCCAACTGCACTGTTACTTTTTCACCTGCATCAGCCCAACCCCATACAGGGACAAGTGTATCATGCTGTAATACCATATGATCACTGAAAGGAGCAGGCAGTTTTACATCTGCAAAGGTTGACGTGGTTACAAATACCAGTGCGGTTAACCCAAAGAATAATTTATAGAATGTTTGCATAACGAATCGTTTTAAGTTAATTTATTTTACTTTTTCAAACCTTGCTGCATATCCACCATTTCCATTCATTGTGATTGTAATTTTTGATCCGGAAAATACTTTTGAATTTTCCAATAATGCACCTGCCTGTTTATCCTTATCATCCTTAACTGATGAAAGAGAATAGTTACTTTTTAAAAAAGAAAGATCAACGCTGATGAATTTAGGTTCATTCGTTCCGTTCAATGCTGCTAAAAACCAGGTTGTTCCTTTTTTTCTTGCATATATGACGAGTTCGCCGATTTTACTTTGTGGCAATACAATTGTTTCATCCCATACCGGCGGAATGCTTTGTATCATTTCTTTGCAGGGATTATCGAGGATGCTTTGCGGATCGGCACCAACACATAAAAAAGGCGAAGTAAAAACAATCATACTGGCCACATGATGTGCCCAGCTTACTTCACCCATGCGGTCGCCAAAATGCACAGGAGTATAATCTGCATGACCTGCTAAAAATCTTGTAAATGGCAGGGTGGTATTCGATGATGCCCAAGGTGCACGGTTCTCCAATCCTCTGATTGCTTCCCTAGTCATTTCATTGGGCCATGTTCTTGTTTCGCCGGTTGGTTTATTTGCACCATGAAAATTTATCATCAAATGATATTCTGCTGCATCATGCAAAGCAGTCTGGTAAAATTGGATGATGTCCTGTGCTTCATTGTCAAAAAAATCAATTTTTAATCCAACAACACCTATCTCTTTACATTTTTTAAAAAATGCTTTCCGCTCAGCAGCATCTTTAATACCGGGTATTCCTCCTCTGTTGGGGTATGCTTTCCAAACCCAAATCTTTATGCCTTTCGTTACAGAATAATCAACCAGTTCTTTCATCATGTCCCAATGATCTTTGTTGTTCACACTGTCCTTCCAGCTACTCCAGCCTTCATCAACCAGGTTGTATTCAAAACCTAACTGTGCAGCCAGGTCAGTAAAATGTTTCATATTTTCCATTGTAATGGCTCTTGGCTTGGCCAGCCAACTCCATACACTGCGACCTGGTTTTATCCAATCTGTATTATATCCGTTCGGAAATAATGCTGCATTATATTTGGGTGATACATTGGCGATGATATCGCAGTTCACTAAAGTATTTAAGTCTTTGCCGATTTCAATGATTCTCCATGGCGTTTCGATAATCCCTTTCTTTTTTGTACTGCCCGAAAGATTTGCCTGCATTGTTCTGCTGGCATTAACAATGAGCGACATGCCTGCAAAATCTGTTAGCCCGCCTTCAGTAATAGCTGCATATCCTGCATTGCCGGGCAACTCAACAGTTACCGGCGGCCCTATTAATTCCCCGGTCTTTACTGTATCAATTAATTTTTTACTGTACCTGCCTTCATAATATTTAATATTGGATTGCGACCACACAATACTTCCCGCAGGAATTGCAAATGATGTGTATTCTTTTTCAACAACGGCAGAATCTTTATTGCTGATGATGTAACGAAATGCGACACCATCATTAAAAACCCGAACCTGTAATTTAAACCGGCCAAACGCAATGGTGGCATCGGTATATTTATTCCATGCCCTGCTGTGCACACCTCTTACTGCATATACTTCTTCCATTCTTTTGCTTTGCTGCACTTTGCCTGCTGAAGCATTTTCGGTAATATCTTTTCCATTGACGAGGACACCCAGGCTGGATTGTTCAATCACTTTTTTTTGATGAAAGTCAACTGAATAAGTAAGTTTTCCGTTTTCAGTATATAAAGAAAATTGAATGGAGGCATCCGGGCTCTTAACAGTGATTGGTTTTATTTGCTGAGCAATTGATTTTGCTCCTGTAAAAAATAATAGTAATAACCCTGTTTTTATAACCTGTGTCATCGATAAATTATTTTAAGTATTCGTATTTATAAAATCATTTAATCTATGCTCCTCTACTCGTAATGCAGCTTTACCATATGTCACTTTGTTTTCACCAGCGTCACATCATCCGCATAACAAAACGAATTGGCTGTTCCTTCTGCAAGGAAACCAATCTCTACCTTTCCACCTTTTACAGGCACACGTTCAATGCTAATCGTATTCCATGATTTATTTTCTTCTTTTATACTATAGAAGCGGATTTTACCATCACTTACAGCAAACATGTCAAGTTTAATAAAACCGCTGCTGTTTTTCACCTTTGCCGTTAATGTGTAATTGCCATCTTCCAGCTTTACATACGGTGTTGAAGTGATTGCCTGTGATACTCTCCTTTTAAAGTTGACCTTATCGCTGATGTTCAAACTTTTTTCACCAATCACTGTTTTACGATCAGTTTCTGTATTAAAATAATTCAACACTGGCGAACTGTTACTGTCAAGCGAAACTTTGTTGCCTTCGATAACAGTAGTCGTCCAGCCGAGTAAAAATTCCTGTACAGGTTTTACATGACTTGGAATTCTTCTTCTGTCTGCTTCAAAGCTTCCGTTCTTTACATAATTATTATCAACAGCAGCTTTCCATTCACCTGTTTTTGCATTGATGTTCCAGGAACTGAGTGAATTGAAATATGGCTCTGCTCCGCTAAATGAAAGCGGGAACCATTGATTATAGCCCAGTCCGTTCCCTGCAAAATTTGCCCAGCGATCACCACAATACAAAACGGTTTCCTGCTTACTGCCTTTTACGTTAAAGAAGAATCCGGTTTGTGTTACATGTGCAAAATCATTTTCACTTCCTTTCATTACCTGCATATCATTCGTTGGTCTATATGGTCCACGAATATCATCTGCTACTAAATAATAAGCATAAGAAGCATCCCATCCATAAATATTAGATGCTGCCATATAATATTTGCCTTTGTATTTAAACATGCAATTGCCTTCCCTGCTTTCTCCCTGGAAAATCTTTGTACAGTCTAACAGATTCACCATTCCGTTTTTCACTCCGATTTCTGAAACATAAATTTTATTCCTTCCCCGGCCATAAGAATAGATGAGATATGACTTTCCACTGTCTTCATCCGTAAACACAGTTTGATCGCCGGTATTGCTGGTGCCGATCATGTTCATCATATTAATTTTCTGATGCCATTTAAATTCACCTGCTGGTTTATCAACAAGAGCAATCAGCACTTCACTTCCATGCTGTACAAACATTGCATATTTATTCAACTCTTTGATATATGCCACACCTAAACGTCCCACCCACGTTTTTGACATAGACTTAAATGCTTCCTCCTTAGTGAAAACATCCGCTTCAAATGTCCAGTTAACCAAATCGGCGGAGCTATAACAGGTTACAGTTTCAAATGTAACATTGGGTAATGTTATTGATGGATTATTACGATAGGTCTCTGCTTCTTTATACTGAACACCATACCAGTAATATTTTTTTATCCCGGTAACGGGATCTGGAAATTTAAATATGCCACCGCCCTGACTATAGATAGGCTTTCCATCTTTCGTATTCCAGAAAACATCGTTTTTAATATTGAGCGACTGCCCATGAGAAGATGACAGAACCGACACATACAAAAATGCTATGATGAAAATCTGTTTCAAGTATTCATTTTTATTTTCTTGCTTATTACCAATCCAGTTTCAGCAGGCTTACACCCTGTTGCGGCAAAGAAAGTTTTATCTTCAAAATTCCATTCGTTACTTTTAATTTCTTTGGCGAAGCCATTGTTTTTAATTGCCCGGATTTTTCCAGTATCGCTATTTGTTCTTTAGTTGGGTTTTGCGGTGAGCCCATTTTCTTCCACACTTCATAAGAATTACTGTGTTCATCATCAATGCGGTATTCAGTAAGATTCACAGTAGTGGCTGACAACCCATTGATGCTAACTTCAACAGGAAGAGCAGGTTGCTTCACATCATCATCATGATAATTCCAGATCATCACTGTTGCTGATCGTTTGTCTTTTGCAGCAAGTCCTCCTACATCACTATACTTTCTTCGTACACTTGAATCAACCATTGTTTTCAACTCATACATCTGGTTGCCCTGCACCAGTACACGTTTTCCTTTTATCATTCCAAACATGCGGAATACATTCAAAACCGGTTTATCAACGCCGTTTGTAGCAAGGTCTCTGAAACCATAGAACCATGGTTGATCTTCAAATTCAAAAGCCCAGGTAACAGCGCCAAGAAAATTTACCCTGAAAGAATCGGCCAGTAAATATTTTCTTGCAAAGGATGCAGCAGTATAGCTTGAATACATTGTACCATTGCGATAACCATTGGAGGGATTGGTTTTCATTCCGCAGGCAGCACAGCCTTCAGGATCGCTTTCCCCAATTACAATGGGCAGGTTTTTTACTTGCGGATAAGATGCAACAAACTTAAAGCCGGTATTAATATCCCGCAACTGTGCTCCCATATTCATCTGCACATGACCATCTACTAATTTCGGCGAACCTTTTGCATGAAACAATATCATATCAACAGGAGAACCAATTTGCTTTGTTACATAGTTGGTATCATAAAAACAATGCTTTACAAAAGCATGCATCCAATCCTGTGCATTTTTACCTGCGGTTCCTGCAATATTAATTCCACCAATTTTTGCAGTGGGTAATGCTCTCTTTACTGCATCGGCAGTATAATCATATAATTTAAGAAATTCATCCTGTGTTCCTTTCCAGTAACCATTGGGTTCATTCCATAATTCCCAATACCAGCTTTCCACTTCTTTTTTTCCGTAACGGTCAACACTGTGTTTCACCCATTGAAAAACCAGTTCCGCCCATTTGTAATAATCTTTCGGTGGATAAGCCCAGCCTGTCATAATTTTTTGATAGGGATCGCCGGGTTTCCAATCATGCTTATATGGAACAGGATGGGTTGATAATGCCTCCGGCATAAAACCAATCTGCGCCAGCGGTTTCATGCCTCGTTTTACATACGTATCAAAAATACTATCGATGATTTTCCAGTTATAAACCGGGTTGCCATCTGCATCTTCTGTGTATGCATTTGTACTTCCCCATTTTAATGCAGCCACACCATCTCCACTTACCAGTAAACTGTGCGCCCTTACATAAACAGGAACAGGACTTAGTGCAGCAATCTCTGACAATAATTTTTTCCCGTCTTTCATGTAGGTATAGTTCGGTTCATCATAACCAAACCATGCCCAAACGGGTTTCATATCTCCTGTTTCATTTTTCAGATCAACATTGATGGTTGTTGTTTGAGCAAAAGCTTTAGAGAAAATGAAAAGTACCAGCAACAATCGTTTCATATAATGTTTATTTAATGATACTAACTTTAATTCTGAGCGTAGTCGAAGAATTCATAGCTGCAAAGCCTCATCTTCTTATCTCTGACGCTTCGATCTGAGTCAGAGGCGGGTTCTAATTTCCATCAGGTTTTGTTCCTGTAATAAACGAACTCAACGGCCAATAAAATTTATCAACCGCCATTGGTTTTGCCGGATCAAATGCAGGAATATCGGTTCGCAATAAATTCGCTAACGGAAGATTTTGATCTCTGATACTTTTTACAATACAACTTGCTAATTCGTACGCTCCGTAAGGATTAAAGTGTGTGTTATCTTCCAGCCTGGTTATTTGTCCGGGAAATGTATTGGCAGGATAATGTACAAATGCTTTTACAGATTCTGTTGGCCCCCATGCTTCATACAACACTTTACTCATTGCATTTAAATCAATGACTGCTACATTTTCTTCTTTGGCAGTTTGGCGAACTGCTTCCGGATATTCAAGCAGTGTGTTAATGATTTTTCCATTTGCATCAAAACTACGGCGATGCATTGATGTTACCAGTACAGGAATACCACCTTTCTTTTTTACTTCGCTGATATAGAGCTTTAAACTTTTCTTATACGATGTAAAGGGACCGATACCGGGGCCTTTTTGTTTCATATCATTATGTCCAAACTCTATAAACAAATAATCACCAGCCTTCATCAGGCTCAATATTTTTTCTAAACGTCTTGCACTCAGAAATGAGTTCAATGCTTCTCCGCTTTCTGCATAGTTGGCAACAGCCACTTTACCCGGAACAAAAAAGCGTGGAATCATTTGTCCCCATGCCGCCCATGGTTCACGGGCTTGATCAACAACAGTAGAATTACCTGCTAAGAAGATAGTTGTTGCAGTCTTGTTGGGTGTAATTTCTATTGCACACACTTTAGGCAATGAATCATTAAACTCAATTGTGAGGAAATTATCCCAATGAAGATATTCGTACTCTCTTGGTTTTAATTTCACCGCCTTAATAATATTGCCTTTTGCATCACGGATCAAACTGTCTCTTACATTCACCGTAAACGTTTCTGTAATAAGTTGTCCTTTCTTCGTTTGAATATTTACTAACATCAACCTTCTGCATTCTGCACGGACTGTTGTTGCTGAGGTTCCTTTTTTATCGCCCAAAATCAATTTCACATCATAATTGCCATCGGGCAGGTTAACAGAAAAGTAAAATGGTTTTGAAGAAGTGATATAATCTCCTGTTACCGTTTTACCTCCACGATCAACAGCTATCACTTCCGAACCATTTGTAAAACCATATCCTTTTTCATTGGCAAATTTTGATTCGGGTGTAATACTGATATATCCTTTTATTGCCCGTCCATTTCCAAAATCGAATTTAAATGTTGGCTGCTGCGCTTTAACAAACACACTCACTAACAATACAGCAATTAAAACAGAAGAATGTTTCATAAATTATTGTTTCAACAGTTGCAGCGAACTGTCGTTGATCACAAACTTGAAATTAGTCAGCAGCTGATAAATTTCTGAACCGGCAAGTATTACCGGCCCATACCCATGTGCTGCATAAACATTCACCGGACGGTAATAATAAAAGGCAGGGTCAAAAGCCATTCCTGTTCCTACACAGGTACCTTCTACCTGTCCCTCTGCGTTTACTTTTGTAGAAACTGCATTCCATGCAAGAATTGCTGCGGGAGCATAGATCATAGGATCAATCCATCCTTTGTTGGCAGCATGTGCAATACAATAAGCATAAATGGCTGTGGCAGATGTTTCGAGATAAGAATCACTTCTATCTAATAGCTGGTGCCAGAAACCTGTACCGTCCTGATAACGCATTAAGCCATTGATATGATCTTTTAATTGCTGTAATACAAAAGCTCTGCCCGGATGATTTTCAGGTAATACATCCAGCAGTTCAACTTTCGTAAGTAATGCCCAGCCATTTGCTCTGGCCCATCTGAATTCAGGATGTGTTTCCATACTCTCTACCCAACCATGCATGTACAATCCCTTTTCTTTATTGAACATGCGTTTTGAAAACAGTTTTACCTGGTTCACTGCATCATTATAATATTTTATATCGCCTGTAAGTTTTCCCATTTGTGCCATGGCAGGAACGCCCATGTATAAATCATCGAGCCACAAGGTATTTGCCTGCGGACGCATACGTGCAAGCGTTCCATCTTTCAAACGGTATTCTTTTTTTGCAACATAATTAATAAGGTTGTCAATAACAGGACGGAGATTTTTATTCAATCCACTTCTTTGTGCTTTGATCATGGATGCACATACAGCACCTGCATCATCCAGTGCATGCGGATCAATAGGCTGAGATAACAGTTTCTTTTTACGGATATACCCAATATCAAACTTCTGCTTTATTGCAAGTATCCATGTTGCCAGGAAATCAAATCTTGTTTTTACATAATCAGCATACCGCTGATCGCCTGTTGTTTCGAATGCACGCTGCATGGCTGAGTAGGTAACACCCCACTCGTAACTGGTTAAACGGAAATCGCCCTGCTTTACAATTGTATTTGTATCCAACTGTGATGCATCGTTCACCGGTGCACCTGTTTGCTTATTGATCATCTGTGCAGGTGTAACAGCATTCAGATAATTGAATACTTTGTCAAGGACTGATTTTACATTTTCCTTTGAAGGAGCGCCATAAGGAACAGGATAGTCAGGTTTCATTAAATGCAATGGAGCAGTAACATCATTCTGTTTTTGCTGTGCATGTACCGTAGTAAAAATTGAAACAAAAAAAATGGTCAGTGTGATGGAGATTCTCATTGTTTTGTTTTTATCTGTCAAACATAGTTGATACAAATGAAAAAGACAGGTACTTAATTCCCTGTCTTCTTCTGACGATTGCTTGTTGAAAGAACTATTATGATTACCATTTAAATGGCAGATACCAGTCTCTGTTCATTAATTTAGCTCTTGCCTGTGCAGCAGAACCTGATGACACACCTGACTTGAGCAATTTATTATATACTTTATCAGCAATAAATGCCGGATCATTTCTGCGGATGGCAACACGTAATAAATCGGGCCAGCGTGTACCTTCAAATGCATTTTCAAGAGCTGTTTCTTTAATCAACCCAACTTCTATACTATTTAAACTGTCTGCTGCAGGAATAGCTACATCAACCATATTTGCTCTTGCCCTGATGCCGATATTTCTATACCAGTCAGAACGATAGTAAGGTACGCCTGAACTGCCACTGTTTCTTGCATCAAAGTTAAACGGATAGGCTTCCGACAAAGTATTATGAAAGTCTGTTACGGTACTTGTTGGGGCGGGATAAGCACCGGCTATACCGCTGTTCCAGAACCCCCATGCCAAACGGTAACGTCCTGCACGGTTCGCTGCTTCTGCAAAACGCATATGCAGCTGTGTTTGGCGGAACAAAAACCATTTGCCATTTTTCACCAGTGGATTAATTGGTGTTGCAGTAGTATAGTTAAGGTAATTGTATAAATATTTCATTGCTACCGGCTGACCTCCGATATTCATGGTGCTTAATAACTTTCTTGCATCATAAGGAATTGAACCTCCCTGAGCGACTCTTTGTGTTTCATTATCCCACATATCATACACTTCCTGCGACGGCCTTACCAGGTAATCACCACCAACAGGAGAAAATAATTTGATTAACGAATTATCAGGCTTGAATTTATTATCAAAAGGCAGAACCCAAACCCACTCTCTGTCGAAACCACTTGTACCAAATGCCTGTTCAAACATGATGCGCCATTGTGTATTGTACACCAAGGTTGATGCATCTCCAGCCCTGGAGTAAGTAACGTAATGATCTATATCCCCGTTACTATCCCAACCTAACTTATAAAATGTATAATACCTTCCATCAACAACACCCTGTGTTCCTGTTTCCATTACCTGCCGGTAATACTCAGCAGATTTCTGATAATTCCCTTTCCATAAATACAAGTCACCAAGAATAACTTTTTTGTTGACATAAAACTTTTGTGTGTTATACCCATCAACTGTAATGTTGAGGTTTGTACCTGTGGGATAAACATCTTTAAAAGGAATCCTCTCAGTAAAGTTGATCAAACTGTCGAGCAATACATTAAATGAAAGTTTCGGATAATTGCTCACATTCTTTACTTCATCAACATTTTTTAATGAACTGGTTACATAAGGCACTTCGCCAAAATGGATACCCAATTGTAAATAAAGAAATGAACGCAATGCCCCGATATCAGAATAACGCTGATTGAATTCAGCTTCCGTCATCTTCTTCTCCTTCACCATAACCTCGAAATGTTCCAGCACATCATTACAATTCAGGATCACTTCATAAAAGGGTTTTGGACTGGCGTAAGGATTGTTTTCTGTTACACTGTGTGTACTGATCTGTCTCAGGTTTTCGTTGGCATTTGGAGTGCAATCGAGCAAATCGGCACGCAGCTCATTTAACACAACATAGCGATCTGCAAGACCCATAAACTTTCCGTAAATGCCCACTACTGCAGCATCGGCATCATATACGTTCTGATATGCCTGGCTTTCCTCAAGCTGGTCCTGGGGCTTTATATCCAACATCTTTTTGCAGCCTGTTACACTGAATAACACCGTTGCAACGAATACTGATTTTATTATTCTGAACCTTGTCATAAATTTCATTTTCAACTTTTCATTAGTAAATTATATTCACCAACACTTATTTTATTTCAACTGAACTATGTTACAAACCAATTCTTGCTCCCAATGATATTGACTTAAATATCGGATCAAGTCCTGTATCAATACCCTGTGCAAAAACGCCCGGTCCTGCACTGAATTCAGGATCATAACCCATATACCTTGTAAATGTTACCAGGTTATTTCCTGTTACATAAATGGTAGCGTTCTTAACAGCCATTCCTTTGAACGGAATACTGTACGATAAGGATACATTCCTGAGACGCAGGTAAGATCCGTCTTCAATCCATCTTGTGCTGAACCGGTTATTCCCCATCGGATCACCATACGTTGCTTTTGGCATTGCTGTTACCTGGCCATCAGTTCTCCAGCGGTTTACAACACTGTTGAGTTGGTTTTCCACTCCGCTTGCAGATTCAAGCCTGTAGCGTAAGTAGTTAAACACCTGATTTCCCTGTGAGAATGTAAATAATGCATCCAGCTGAAAACGTTTATACATCAGACGGCTGCTGATACTGCCGAAAAATTTCGGAGTAGGGATACCAATCACCTGTCTGTCTTTTTCATCAATAATATAATCTCCATTCAAATCAACAAAACGAACATCACCGCCACCGAAATTGCTGTAAGATCCATCAGCATTTTTCTTTTTTAAACCAGATGAACCTGCTTCGCCATTTGAACTGAAAACACCTTTTGCAATATAACCGTAAAACAGGCCGGCCTCACTGCCGTTTTGTGTAAGTACAGAAGCACCTGCATATTGAGTAACCATTCGGATACCAGGAATAGAAATTACTTTGTTTTCGTTTGTTGCAAACGTAACACCCACATCCCATTTCAGGTTTGCCTTATTGATTGTACGCATGCTTATGTTTGCTTCAAAACCCCTGTTTTGCATGCTGCCACTGTTTGTAAGAACTTTTTCAAAACCGGAAGCAGCGGGCAGGTTTTCATACGCCAGCATATTTCTTGTTACATTTTTATAAATATCAAGACTTACTCCTAATCTTTCATTCCAGAGAGCCATGTCAAATCCAAGGGTTGCTTTTTTACTTGTTTCCCATTGAATTGCAGGATTTGGAATTCCATTTCTTACAAGCCCCTGCATACCCAGTAAGTTTTGAGAACCATAGGTTTGAATATGATTGTAGTTGCCTATATCATCGTTGCCTGAAATACTGTAGTTGAACCGGAGTTTAAACAGATCAATTCTTGAATCTGTCATAAAGTTCTCGGATGACAGAAGCCATGCGACACCAACAGATGGCATAATGGCAAATTTGTTACCCCCAATTGTAATGCCGTTCTTAGCCTGGCTTCCAAAACGGGAAGAACCATCCATTGCAGCATTGAATGAAACAAATAACTTTTCTTTATAATCATAATCGGCATTAAAGTATGTATTCATCCAGTTCCATTCCTGGATACCGCCACCTACCTGCCTTAATGCTGTTACACCATTCTGTACGCTGATCAGTTCATCAGTTGCTGAATTATATCCAAGTGTATAATCCTGTTCTGCTTTATTTTTCTGTACCCGGAATCCTAGTCTTGATGAAAGATTATGATTCCCTGCAATTGTTTTTTTGTATTCTAATTTTGAATCAGAATAAACAGTGAACAGTCTTTTTACCTGTGAGCCAAGGCGGCTGTCGGCTACTGCATTACTTAATGTATCATCGGCAACTCCTTTACGGGGAATAAATATATTTTCTCTCACTTTATCATACACCACACCAAACATTGTAGATGCGTTCAGTGTTTTTGTAATGTCATAACTGAATTTGAAAGAGCCGAACAAACGGTAATACTTATTCGTAGCCAGCATATTATCAATGATTGCAGACGGATTACTTATTCCCAGTATATCTGTGTCTTCAAGATTTGGAGAAAAGATGCCTTTCTCATTTACTTCCTGCGATGTTAAGAAAGGAGCTTTTGTTAAAGCCAGGAAAATGGGAGCTGTTTTATCAGCATTACCCTGGTTTTTCAGATTTTGCTCATTGTAAGTAAATGACAGGTTCGTTGTTCCTTTAAAACGTTTCGAAAAATTAAACTCAGCGTTGAAGCGTGTGTTATACCTGGTTAAATCTGTATTCTTAATTACACCATCATTCTTCATGTAACCCATACTTAAAGCATAAGTGGCAATATTGTCTCCACCGGTTACTTTCAGGTAAATGTTTTTATTAAAACTGTTTCTCAATATTTTATTCTGCCAGTTGGTATTGTTGTGATACCTGTAATACTGACTGTTGCCACTTGTATCATCATTCATATAAGGCAATGCTGCAATTTCAGATGAACTCATTCCCTTTGACTGCAATATTTCGCTCAAATAAATTCTGTAAGATGAGGCACCCATTACCGGCAACAGATCGGGGGCCATGTTATAACTGGAAAAAACACCAAAATCAATACTGGTTGCTTCTTTCTTTGCCCTGTTTGTTGTAATAATAATAGCACCATTTGCTCCTTTGGTTCCATAAATTGAACTGGCATCTTTCAACACAGTAACATTGTCAATATCCTGTACGCTGATTAATGAAAGAGGATTTGTTGCATTATTTTCAATAATACTTTTTCCATAATCATTCGCATCATACAGCATTCCATCCACAACTATCAAAGGACTGTTGGTTCCGTACAAAGAATTATATCCTCTTAAAAACAGGTTGGCACCAACACCCGGTGTTCCGGATCTTTTAATACTGTTCAGGCCGCTTACCTGACCCTGCAGCAATGCATCAATAGTTTCATCGGGTCTCTTCCACTCTCCGTTGGTATTATAAATACCTGCTGAAGCAGTCAGGTTTCTTTTTGTTGTAACAAAAAGAGGCATTGTAACCGGCTGTTGAAATGAAGTATGTGAATCATCGAGCAATGCAACCTTGAGTGTTTTGCTTCCTTTCAGTGAAATCTGTCTTGATTCATATCCTTCACCTGTAATCACCACATCTGAAGAATAAGAAGGAACACTGAGTGTAAACTCTCCTTTTTCATCTGTAATAGCAGCTGAGAAATTTTTAACGGTTATACTGATCCCCACAAGTCCTTTGCCAGTGGCGGCATCTGTAATTACTCCGGTGAGTGGCAGCCTTTCTGTTTTCTTAACAGGTGTTCCGGTATTTTTTGGGGGAATTGTATCCTGTGCTTTTACAGAATTAAATGCAAACAGCACCGTGGCGAACCCGGCTGCTTTTATCAGATTGTGCAATTTCATTTTAGTCATTTCTAATATCAATTTTTGTCAGACTGTCTTTATTATAAACTTGGCACCAGTTTAATATAATCACATACCAAAGGGTTAACCGCAGCAGTTGTACTGTTAGCTGCAGTCAGGTAAATATTAAATACCGGCCTGTACTGTGTCATTGTAAATTCTCCTATATACACTTCGTTCGGGTTATTTACTGCAACAGAGGTATATCCAAAAGTTGTAGATATTGCTGTTCCAATTCCCAGTTTCTGAGTGAATGCAGCTGTTTGAAAATCATTTACAGCCAGCCAGTACGCTTTGTACTTGATGGATGGAACCTCAGTAATATCATACCGGATATTAAACAATGCAACACCATGATTAAAGACTAATACATCTTTAAAATCTTTCCCTGATACAGAATTATACCTGTCTCTGAAGTAAGTATTCCCCCTTCTGTCATGACTTGTAGCATTATACGTTTCGGCTTCAATTAAATAGGGTTTGAATTTACTTGCGGGCTGCACATCTGCTTTATTCAGTATGTAAATAATTCCATTGCTTGTTTTGATTGTTTTTACAATAGCTGATCTGTTCACCGGCAGCTTTGTTCCAAATTTTGAAACAATTGTATCAGGTATAGAAGATGGATTATAAACAGTATCTATTGCAAAGTCTTTCAGTACATTCCAGCTTGTTACAAGTTTATTACTGTCGGGAGTTCCGGTAACAAAATAGGGAGTATATTTTGCCACCTCTGCATCCCATGCTGCATCTTCAAGCATAAATAAAGTATACTGCTTTTTCTCATCTCTTAAATCGTATACTTTATTCCAGAAGAGATTGGTATAAATTGAATCAGTACCGGTTTGATATATCGGATCTCCTGTTACAGGATTCACCCCTATAACCACTGCATTGGATGTGTCAAACACATTTCTGAAAAGAGAAAACATAAACGTTTTCTGTTTTACAGGAGCAGCTGCATTCGTGTTTAAAAACTCCCAGCTGTTATCGAGTGCGGGCAGCATTTTATCAATAACCTGCAGAATACCATTGGAGGCATATTTATCAGCTGATGTGATCGTTGCTTCGTCTATTTTAGAATTCTGCATGTTATTATACTTTCCACTTAACATGATAATACGTGTAAGAGAAGTAACATTCCTGGTGGCGTAAAGCTGAACGGCAATATGGTTACCTACAAACTTTTTCAGTTTAACTGGGTCATTTATGATAGCAGCATCCAGTGTTGCCAATGCACTGTTAACGGGTGCAAATACAGTATAATTCTTTGAAGAAGAAATCACTTTATCATAACCTGTTTGCACCAGGTATTTTGAAAAAGTGCTCAGCTCTGCATCAGAACCGATTACTTCAGTCAGTGTTTTATTCAATAAATCATCTGTTACTGCATTATGTTCTTCTGTAAGTTTTTTGCACCCGTAAAACATCAGCACGGACATGCTTACAGCAAACAACATCAAACTTTTATACCTGAACTTCATTTCTTATTATTTTATGTTACCTGTCGAATCTGTTCTCTGCTATTTTTAAAAATATATCATTGTGCCATTTGGCTGGAATCTTGGCAATACCTGATTATCATCAATTGGTATAAAGTGGATCATATCCAGGTTATTGTTATTCTGTGTACCTACTAACGGTGTAATTCTGATGATCTGCTGTTGAGTAGTTGTAAATTCAATTACTCCAACCTGCCTTGAAGCCCACAGATTACTTGTATTTTCTGTATACCGCTTCCATCCAATTGCTTCCAGTTCTGCATCAGTTCCCGCAGGTCTTGTTTCAGTAAAATTCATGGTTCGTTGCATTAATACACCATTTACTTCTACCTGGCAAAGCATATTTGAGCTGCTTGATTGTTTTTGCTGTCTGTAACAAATCCACACTTTATACTTTCCTTTAATAATAGGAGGAGTTTTCATTTCCCACCATACAGGTCTGTTAGGCAAACCCATTGGCAGCATATTAACATCACTGTTATAACCATAGTTTGTAATAGAACTTGCTGCAGAATAGAGGTAAGACAATGTGTTTGTTCCTGCTAAAGGACCCCAGCCCCAGTAATGATCTTTAATAGGATTATCTGCCTGAGTTGCTCGGCCGAAATTATAATTGGCTTTTTTGTAATATGCAGGCAGTTTCATAATTTCCGCAAAAGAAGAAACATCCCAGTAAAGCGGAGCAGGCTTTCTGAATTTTACCATAAAATGTGCAGCAGCATCATGCCATACACCATTTGTTGCAGCCAGATCGCTTTTTCCCCGGTTTAATTTTATTCCCTGTTCAAGAACTCCGTTAAACACATCCTGATTTAAAATCACTTCCTGGCTGATTAATTTCACACTGATTACTTCCTGCGGCAGCAATGTTTCATGTGTTGAAACTGTAATAATATCTCCTAAAAATTTAAGTCCCTGTGAAATGTGATACGCCACATACATATTCAAACTGTCATTCGCATTTGCAGGATTTCCTGTTTGAGAGTATTTTGCTTTTAATGCTGCATAGGTTGCAAAGCCACTATCAGCAAGTGCCTGGTTGCTTTCTGCAAAGACTGTTACCCATTTTTTAGACGTGTCTGCATCAACTGTATTCAACTTTACAAAGAATCCGGTTTCTTTCATTGCCTGAACAAAAATGGAATACTCTGCTTTTTCTTCAAGCTGCTGAGCAATTGTTTTGGTAGCAGGGAAAAGAACATTATCGATGATATGAATAATTCCATTTCCCACTTTGATGTTTGATTCAAGTACTGATGCCTGGCGGTTAATAAAATAGCTGGAAACACCATT
>JBEBHT010000212.1:0-7355 GCA_040081135.1 Lacibacter sp.
AATACCGGCATCTTAATGGCAAAAGCAATAAAGAATGTCCAGAACAACCATCCCTGCTGTGCAGTGGTAAGCTTCACTTCATACAATGATTGCATGGAAAAAGAAGCATCAGGTGTTTGATAGTAGAGATATAATACGCCAACCAGCATCAGTAAAGAGCCTATGAACGTATAAACAAAGAATTTAAAGGTAACAGCAATGCGTTTGTCACCACCCCATTTAGAACATAAGAAGTAAACAGGAATCAGCGCAAGTTCCCAGAAGAAGTAGAATAATAAACCATCTGCTGCTAAAAACACACCTAATAATCCTGCCTGTGTCAGTAACATCAAACCATAAAAAATATTGGGTGATGCATATTTACTCTTCCAGGTTGATGCAAAGATTAAAGGATACGCTAACACAGTAAGTAAACAAAGAACAGTACTTAATCCATCCATCTGTAAAGCGAACGATGAACCGAGTTGTGGCAACCATTCTGCAGAAAATGTTTTGTATACATCATTACAACAAGTTTTTAATAAGCCATAACTCATTACAGCCAGCGAAGCAAAAGCAATCACTAAACTCCATGCTTTTGACTGCTTTTCATCTTTAAAGAAGAAAGCAGCAATGCCACCAATCAACGGAATCAATATCAACAATAATGCAATCATAATACAGTAAATCTATAATCAGATAAATAAAGCAATCACAAAAAAGATCAGGATGCCCAGCACCATCAACAATATATAATTTCCAACCTGACCGCTTTGCAGCAAACGTAACTGACGGCTACCCCATTGTACACTTTTTCCAACACCATTCACCAGGCCATCAATACCGCTCTTTTCAACAACCCTGTTAAACACAGATCCCAATCCATTCAAAGGCTTACTGATAACAGTCTCATACAATTCATCCACATACCATTTGTTGGCCAATATTTTTCCAAAACCTGTCGCTTCTTCCGTTTCAGGTTTTTTACTAAAACGCCTTAAGGCATAGATGATAGCAATTGTGATCCATATTAAACTTCCTCCCAGTAACATATACTCTGTCTTATGTGTTAACTGATGAGTTTCCTGTAATTGTGTCGATGCTTCAAATACAGGAGCAAGATAATGTTCCAAACGATGAGCATCCGGTGCAAACAATTCCGGAATACCAACAAATCCTGCAACAGTTGCCAGTACTGCTAATACAATTAATGGAATCACCATTGACCATGGACTTTCATGCAGATGATGTTCCTGTTCCTGTGTGCCACGGAAAGTTCCCCTGAAAGTCATTGCATATAAACGGAACATATAGAAAGCAGTCATCAATGCGCCAAGCAAAGCGATGATATAATAAAACGGGTTTGCAGCAAATGCATGTGTCAATATTTCATCTTTTGAAAAGAAGCCACTGAATGGTGGAATACCTGCAATGGCAATACAACCTACTAAGAATGTCCAGTGAGTATGGGGAAGTTTCTTTGCCAGTCCACCCATTTTACGGATATCCTGTTCATGATGCATGGCATGAATGACAGAACCTGCACCAAGGAATAATAATGCTTTGAAGAAGGCATGTGTCATTACATGAAACACAGCACCAGTGTATGCACCTACTCCCAAACCAAGAAACATATAACCCAATTGACTTACTGTTGAATAAGCCAGTACTTTTTTAATATCATTTTGTTTGATGGCAATTGTTGCTGCAAGAATAGCTGTTGCCAAACCAATCACCGCAACTACGGTTTGTGAAACAGGAGCCAGCGTATATAAAATGTTGCTGCGTGCAATCATGTAAATACCGGCAGTAACCATTGTTGCAGCATGGATCAATGCAGACACTGGAGTTGGACCGGCCATGGCATCAGGTAACCATGTATATAAAGGGATCTGAGCACTCTTACCGGTTGCACCAACAAACAATAACAATGTTATCACCGTTAAGATTCCAACACCTGCACCCTGTGCCTGTGAAAATACTTCTGTATAAGTTAAAGTGCCAAACTGCTGAATAATAAAGAACAGACCAAGTAAGAATCCAAGATCACCGATACGGTTCATCACAAATGCTTTTCGTGCAGCATTACCATATTCCGTATTCTTAAACCAGTAACCGATTAATAAATAAGAACAGAGACCAACACCTTCCCATCCGATAAACATGATGAGATAATTTGATCCCAGCACCAGTAACAACATGCTGAACACAAACAAATTCAGGAAAGAAAAATAGCGTGCATAATGATGTGGCTCTTCTGCATTCATGTATGAAGTGGAATACACATGAATTAGAAATCCAACACCTGTAATAATTAATAAGAACAAAACAGAAAGCTGATCAACCTGGAAAGCAAACGGGATATTTAATCCGGCCACATTGATAAACTCAAACAGGTTCACCGTAACTACAGTAAAACCTTCAGCCCTTGTTTCATTAAAAATCAATAGACTTATAATGAACGATGCAAGAATTACTCCGCTGCCAATGATGCCGCTGAGCGATTTACTCAAATACTTTCGCCCAAGGCCATTGATCAGAAAACCAATCAAAGGAAACAACGGAACTAAATAAACCAATTTACTCATAAGACTGTATTCTGTACTAATTACTACCGGCTAATGATTACCGCCTGCTCTTAGTGTTTTAATCTGTTCAAAAAGTTTATATCCACACTGTGAATATTCCTGTACATCATTACAATAATGGCCAATCCTACACTTACTTCAGCAGCTGCCACCACCATAATAAAAAATACAAAAAGCTGTGCTTCTGTTCCCACCGGTGATGCCGGATTCAATGCAACCACATTTGCATAATGCATTTTTGAAAATGCCACCAGCAACAGGTTCACTGCATTCAGCATCAGTTCCACACACATAAAAATGATAATGGCATTGCGGCGTGTTAATACACCTGCCACACCAATACTGAACAAAGCAACAGCAAGAATGATATAATAATTTATCGGCATAATATTCCAATTTGGAAATTTTTCAATTTGGAAATTTGGAAATGAGTTTCAATTCAGACTGCCTGTTCATTTTCAAATCTTCAAATTTTCAAATCAGTTAATTTATTAGTCTCCTTTCTTCCCAATCACCACAGCTCCAACCATCGCACTTAAAAACAACACACTGCTAATTTCAAAGGGCAACACATAATCCGTAAACAACACCTTACCCAGTAAATGAATCAATCCTGTTTCGCCACCCATCTCTACCTGCTGCGTCTGCAACGCTTCTGTTTGACGGATAGCTGCAACAAACACGAGCATTAAACTTCCACCTGCAATGGCACCTGCAATTTTTGACCATTGATTTTTCTGCGGTTCATTGTTTGCATTCAGGTTCATCAACATGATTACAAACAGGAACAGAACCATAATAGCTCCGGCATAAACAATGATGTTTACTATCGCCAGGAACTGTGCATTCAGTAAAATATAATGACCGGAAATAGCAAAGAATACAACAATCAGCCACAGCACACTGTACACAGGGTTTTTGCTGGTAACCATCATCAATGCTGCGCCAAGTGCCATAGCACTCAGGAACCAGAATAGAATTTCAGTAATACTCATAATTAAGCAGTCTCTTGTTTTGCTTTCGCTTTACGTTCATCAATCAAACCTTTTGCCTTGGCAAATTCTTCCGGGTTATCCTTCGGATGAGGGATCACCAGGTTGTCTTTGCCATAGATAAAACTCTGCCTGCTGTAATTGGCAGGTGCAAAAGTTTCCGTTAAATAAATCGCATCTTTCGGACAGGCATCTTCACAAAATCCGCAAAAAATACAGCGCAGCATATTGATCTCATACTTCGCTGCATATTTTTCTTCACGATATAAATTTTCTTCGCCGGGTAAACGTTCAGCTGCATCCATTGTAATGGCTTCTGCCGGACAGGCAACCGCACACAATCCACAGGCCGTGCAATTTTCACGACCGTCTTCATCACGGTTCAGAATATGCAAACCACGAAACACAGGACTGAATGGTCTAGTCTGCTCGGGATATTGAATCGTTACTTTCTTTTTGAAAATATGCGAAAACGTAATCCCCATCCCCTTCAGGATAGCAGGCAGATATATCCTCTCCAGCAGGTTCATTGGTCTGCGATCGACCGGTTTTGCTCTGTTTGTTAATTGCATTTACGTTTATTAAAAAATTCGTAACTAATTTTTGTTGTCAACTTCAACTCTCCATTCATCTTCTGTTGCGTCGCACTCTTGTACTGCAACAATTCTCTTTATCCTTTTTTCAACAATATCACAATTGCTGTTGCAAGCATATTGAATAAGGAAAGCGGAATCAATGATTTCCATCCTAAATTCATTAACTGATCATAGCGGAATCTTGGAATTGTCCAGCGAACCCACATGAAAAAGAAAATGAAAAACACAATCTTGGCAAACAAAGCCAGTGCACCCAATGCAGCCATTGTATTCATTGAAAATCCCCATGCACTTTCATCATAAAATGGAATAATATCATAACCGCCAAAATATAAAGTAGCCATGATTGCACTACTGATAAACATATTGATGTATTCAGCAAACAAATAGAAACCAAGCTTCATACTTGAGTATTCAGAATGGTATCCGCCAATCAATTCATTTTCTGCTTCAGCCAGATCAAACGGTGTACGGTTACATTCAGCAAAGGCACAAATTAAAAAGATGAGGAAGCCAAGTGGCTGTACAAAAAAGTTCCACCATCCATCCTGTTGCTGCTTTACCATTTCACCCAAACTCAATGTGCCTGTGGTCATGAGTAATGCAATCAGTGCAATACCCATTGCCAGTTCATAAGAAATGATTTGTGATGCTGCACGCAAACCACCCATCAAAGAAAATTTATTATTACTCGCCCATGCACCAATCATAATTCCATACACGCCCAAACTCACAACACCAAATACAAACAGGATTCCAATATTTACATCGGCTATCTGCAGTGAAATTGTACGACCAAATAATTCAATCTGGTTGCCCCATGGAATAACAGCACCGGTTAACATGGCTGTGAACATTGCCATCGATGGACCTAAAATAAATAACCATTTGTTGGCAGCATTCGGAATGATTTCTTCTTTCATGAATAATTTCAAACCATCCGCCAGTGGTTGAAACAAACCAAGAGGACCTGCACGGTTTGGTCCCAAACGATCCTGGATAAATGCCGCAATTTTCCGCTCACCCCATGTTGCATACATTGCAACAACCAAGGAAACAGTAATGATAAAAGCAATGAAAATCACTTTCTCCAGTACCAAAGGCCAGTCAACAGTTAATAAAAACGTATTCATTAATTTCCTTTCTTGAGTTGTTTAAACACTTGTGATGTAGCAGGCCCTTTTAATTCACTCAAGTCTACCTGGTTTACTTCACTGATATCTTTAATGTTCATCAATAACTTCGGATCTCTTCCACCCATTACTTCCTTAATGGTTTCTTTCGGTATTACCCCATTTTCATAATGCCCCTGTGCAATTACTGAATGACGGTTCACATGTGACGGCCCCTCAATTACCCAGTCAACTGCTTTCTTACGTTCAAAGCGGCATGTATTACAGATCCAGCCAGGTTTACCGTCTGTTGTATCTTTTACTTCACCCCACTCATCTTTGCGTGCTGTTACACGGAGCACTTCATCGCCACGCATCCACAACTGCACTTCACCACTGCACTTATCACAGTTGCAATGCGCATCAACCGGCTTGGTAAACCAAACACGGTTTTTGAAACGAAATGTTTTATCTGTTAATGCTCCAACCGGACAAACATCAATCACATTCCCGATGAAATCGTTGTCCAGACTCTTTTCAATATAAGTTGCAATTTCAGAATGATCGCCACGCATCAGGATACCATGTTTGCGTTCATTACTCACCTGGTCTGCCACATACACACAACGGTAACATAAAATGCAGCGTGTCATGTGCAACTGAATGTATGGACCTATATTATGCTTCTCAAATGTTCTTCTTTTAAATTCATAGCGGCTTGCACCTTTACCATGCTCGTAACTCAGATCCTGCAAATGACATTCACCTGCCTGGTCACAAATCGGGCAATCGAGCGGATGATTGATTAATAAAAATTCAACCACACCATTTCTTGCATCCATCACACGGTCGCTGGTAATATTTTTTACCACCATTCCATCCATTACAGTTGTACGGCAACTGGCAACAAGCTTCGGCATTGGTCTTGGATCGGCAGTTGAACCTGCAGCTACTTCAACTAAACAGGTACGGCATTTGCCACCACTGTCTTTCAGTTTGCTGTAATAGCACATTGCAGGAGGAGCCACTTCACCACCAATTGAACGGGCGGCATTCAGGATTGTAGTTCCCGGTTCAACTTCAACAGTGATGTTGTCGATCGTTACCTTAAATAATTTTTTCTCTTCAGCCATATTTAATTTCACGCCAAGTCGCTGAGTAAACGCAAAGGCGCTAAAGTTTTATAAGTTATTTACAATTCTATGAATTCCATCTTTGATTAATGGAACTTTGAAATTTATTAATAATCCTAATTTTAAATCTGTCAGTTTTAAATATGTTAACAGCTGTTTATAATGAACCTCTGCTAACTCTTCAATCGATTTCAATTCCAGTATCACTTTATCACAAACAATTAAATCCGGAATAAAACCAATTCCCATATCTACTCCGTCATGAATTACCCGAATCCCTTTTTGCCTTATAAAGGGCAACCCCATCTTCTCCCATTCATAACAAAATATCTGCTCATATACACTTTCAAATAACCCGGGGCCATACTGTTTATGAATCGTAAAGCACAACTGAACAACAAGTTTCGATATTTCATTTTCACTCATATTCGTTTCCTGCTTTGCGTTCACTTAGCGCCTTTGCGTGAAACTAACCCGCCACAACTTCTAACGGTCTTGCATAATTTGCTAAACCATAATTTCTTGTTACTGCTTCGCTGGCATTGGTTACATGCCATTCAAACTCATCACGAAAATGACGGATCGCTGCTGCCACCGGCCATGCTGCTGCATCACCCAACGGACAAATAGTATTGCCTTCGATCTTGCGTTGAATATCCCACAACAGATCAATATCACTCATCTTTCCTTTTCCCGTTTCAATATTCAGCAGAATTTTTTCCATCCATCCTGTTCCTTCACGGCATGGCGAACATTGTCCGCAGCTTTCATGACGGTAAAATCTTGCTAATGTATATGTATTCTTCACTACACACTGATCTTCATCTAATACAATAAAGCCGCCGCTGCCCATCATACTTCCTGTTGCAAATCCACCATCACTTAAACTTTCATAGGTCATCATTCTTGTTTCACCTTTTGCTGTTTTCAGCAAAAGATTTGCAGGAAGAATGGG